>JBEEGR010000124.1:0-4082 GCA_041166985.1 Verrucomicrobiota bacterium
CCTGCGCGAAAGATTGCACAACCGGAATGCCCGTGAGCGTTTGTTGAATGTGTGATTGAATCCGGCTTTCAATTTCGCGTTTTAATTTTGCAGCGAGGCGCAATGGCTTGCTGACGAGAAATGAAGCGCCGACCATGAAGGGCGCGGTGACGAGCGCCAGGGCGGTCAGCGTCACGTCCAGTTGCATCATCAGAAAAATCATGAGCAGCATCGTCAGCAGCGCATGCACCGGTGTGAAGACCAGCGTGTCGAACACCTGATAGACACACCAACTGTCGCCCGTGACCCGGCTCATGACATCTCCAACAGAATTACGGGAATGAAAAATCAGCGAACGCCGTTGAAGCATGGCAAACAAATCGGCAGCCAGTTCGTAAACCATGCGCCGCCCGGCCAGCGTCCACGATTGCGTGAGGACGACTTCAAAAGCGCTGTTCAGCAAAAAGAGCGCGAAACTTCCCGCGACGACAATGCCAAGCAGAGCAGAATGCGTAGGCGCCAAATGGAAAAAACTGAGGACGGCGCTGAAGTTCGGCGATAGCGGCGTGTGACCCAGCACATGATCGGCAAGGACTTTTAGGGGCCAAGGTTGGAGCGCGGCGAAGGCCGAAGTCGCCACGGTGAGCAAAAAAATAAGAAAAAAACGAAGACGCTGTCGTCGGGTATATTGAAGCAATCTTCGATATTTATACATTCGCGCCGAAGCCTTTTACCATAGAGCAGGGGACGGGACAACTTATCTGAAAAAAGCGTTCAGCGTCACCACTTGACCGCCTGAGCGTGCCAGTCGAAGAAGAGTTGATTGCGAATGGCACCATGCACCGGCTTGTTGGGAATGGAAGTCCACCAGTTGACGCTCGGATCCATGCCGGGATAAGACTGATCCACATCAGAAAGCGCCAGGACCTGGGAATGCCCAACATAATTATCAAGAGCCGTGTATTTCAAAGGTGGAATGGCAGGATTGCCCGCATCTATCGGATAACCAAAAGGCGGCACGCGCTTCAACGGGCTGGGATCGAGATCTCCGTTAAGAATATAAATTTTTCTGCCGGTCAAGGCGGTTGGATCGGGCAAGTCCGGCGCATTCGCCAGAAAACCGGGACAGACCAGAGGCTTGGCGACTACAATATTGGGTGACGGCGCTCGCGAACCGAGGTAAGTGCAAATGTAATAAATTATTTCGTCATTTCGGCTGTTATCGTATGCGGCCATCACACCATTCCAAACTGGTCCCGGCAAGGTATCCTTGTTGTCATCAAGGTAGAGTTGGATGGCCACGCCGATCTGTTTCATGTTGGAAAGGCATTGCGTGGAGTGGGCTTTTTGTTTCGCTCGCGCCAGGGCGGGCAACAACATGGCCGCCAGGATGGCGATGATGGCGATGACCACAAGCAATTCAATGAGGGTGAATCCCCGGCTGGGTGAAACGGAAGGCTTAATACGTGATACGGTTTTCATAACAACTTAAGGATGCACCCCCGAACCGGAGCGCCAACTACGGCGTTGACTTTTAATTCAAAAAAGATTCTCCCACCCGAACTAAAAAAGTCAATGCGCGGACGCTAGGTAGATATACACAATTGCGTCCGGGGCTTTCCCCGATGGCGCGGCAAATTAGTTTGCGCCATTCGGAGTCTTGCCGTAAGAAAACCGCATGCAATTTCTTCGCAGGCATCAATTCCTGCTCTGCTTTCTGGCGATTCTCGTGCTCGCCTGTGTCATGGTCACCCGGCAATTTCTGGCCAATCAATCGGCCCATGTGGAACTGCGGGAAGATTTTATCCTGCTTCAGGGACAAGGCGAAACCAAACCCGCCGAACGCCTGTATCAGATGTTGGTCCAGGAACTTCCCGATTTGAACGACAAGGCTCTGGTGGAAGATCTCCAGCGCACCAGCATGCTGGTGGATCAAAAAAATCCCGCGACGGAAGATCTGGTGTGGAAATTACACGTCAGTGTAAACAACGAATTGCAGCGCCGGTCTCAAACACGAATCGTGCGCGCGCTGGCACGGGCTGAAAAGAAATAATCTCCGCCCGTTCACTTCAGTCGAACCATTTCATGCCTGACTCAACCAACACAGCGGACCGGGTGAAAGTGGATGGAAAGTTTTTCCGTGTCGGCTCCAAAAAATTTTACGTCAAGGGAATCACCTACGGTCCTTTCGCGCCGAACAGCAATGGCGAAATGTTCGCGTCGCCGGAGCAAACCCGCCGCGACTTCGAACTCATCAACCAGCTCGACGCGAATGTGCTGCGGGTTTATTATGCGCCGCCGCGCTGGCTGCTCGATCTGGCGTCCGAACACGGATTGAAAGTGCTCGTGGATGTTCCGTGGCCGAAGCATCTCTGTTTCATGGATTCAAAAGCCGCGCAAGCAGAAGCCAGAAAAACCGTCCGCGACGCCGTCCAAACCACGCAAGGTCATCCCGCTGTTTTCGCTTACAGCGTCGTCAACGAAATCGCCGCCGAGATCGTGCGCTGGAGCGGCGTTGGGCGGGTGGAAAGTTTTATTGATGAACTGGTGGCCGAGGCCAAGTCGGTTGACCCGGATTGCCTCTGCACGTTCACTTCATTTCCGCCCACTGAATTTCTACAGCCCGAGGACATCGATTTCGTTTGCTTCAATGTCTATCTGCATCACCAGAAATCTTTTGAAGGGTATCTCGCGCGGTTGCAAACGCTCGCGGATACCAAGCCGCTGATTCTCGGCGAATTTGGAATGGATTCCATTCGTGAAGGCGAACCGCACAAGTGTGAGTTTCTCAATTGGCAGATTGAAACCGCTTTTCGCGCCGGACTGGCGGGAACCGTCGTGTTCAGTTTTACCGATGATTGGTTTCGCGGCGGAATGCAGATTGAGGACTGGGGCTTCGGCCTGACCGCGCGCGACCGGCAGGCCAAAGATTCTTTCCATGCCGTCCAGCAACAATACCGGATTGCGCCGCATTTTCCTTTTCTAAAAAAAGCGAAGGTTTCCGTGGTGGTCGCCACTTACAATGGCGCGCGCACTTTGCAGAACTGTTTGCAATCGCTGGCCTGTTTAAATTATCCCGACTACGAAGTCATTCTCGTGGATGACGGCTCGACCGACCGTACGCCGGAAGTCGCAAAACAATTTCCCGCCGTTCGCTACCTCCGCCAAACCAATCAAGGTCTTTCTGCCGCGCGCAACGCGGGCATTCGTGCCGCCACCGGCGAGATTGTGGCGTTCACTGACGACGATTGCCGCGCGGACGAGGACTGGTTATATTATCTCGTCAGCGATTTGCAGCGCGGCGATTTTCAGGGCATCGGCGGCCACAATTTTCTTCCACCAGAGGACTCGCACGTCGCCGCGGCGGTGATGGCTTCGCCGGGCGGACCCGCGCATGTGATGGTGACCGACCGCGAAGCCGAGCACATTCCCGGCTGCAATATGGCGTTTTATAAATGGGCGCTGGAGGCTATCGGCATGTTCGATCCGATTTTCCGAAAAGCCGGCGACGACGTGGATGTCTGCTGGCGAATGCAGGACAGCAATTTCAAAATCGGATTCAGCCCCGCTGGTTTCGTGTGGCACTATCGCCGCCCCACCGTGAAAGCCTACCTGAAACAACAATCCGGTTACGGTGAAGCCGAAGCGCTGCTCATCGGCAAGCATCCCGAGCATTTCAATTCCTTCGGCGGTGGCATCTGGCACGGGCGGATCTACGCGTCGGCGTTTTCCGGACTGTTGCTGCGCGGCACGGTGATCTACCACGGCATCTTCGGCAGCGGATTCTTTCAACGGCTTTATACTCCCGACCCGGTGCAACCCTTGATGCTCTGCACTTCTCTTGGCTATCACGTTTTTGTCAACGTGCCGCTGCTTTTGTTGGCATTTAACTTTTTCGCTTTTCTGCCATTGGCAGCGGCGAGCCTGGGAGTCTCCGTCGGCATCTGCGCGCTGGCGGCGGGCCAGGCAAAGCTGCCTAAGCATAAAAAACGCGCTTGGTCGCGGCCACTGGTGGCGCTGCTGTTCTGTTTGCAACCGATTATTCGCGGTTGGTCGCGGTTCAAATGGCGCTGGAACCTGCTTTCCGGTCGCCGGAAACTTCC
>JBEEGR010000125.1:0-3703 GCA_041166985.1 Verrucomicrobiota bacterium
CTCTGCCATCTCTCCATGAGCCGCGCTAAGATTGATTAGCCCACCGCAAAAAACAAGTGAGAAGAAAATTCAACACAACAAAAGGACCGCGGCTGTGTGCAAAGCGCCAGCCGCAGCAACGCTCGCAAGCCGAAACTCCAGGTGTGTTAAAGGGTCGAACAAATCTACCTGTTGCGGCCCGGATCTGCGCCAGTCGGCACCTGAAACAACTCCGCAATCGTCATCTGAAATTCTGGCAACAACTTCTCCGCCAGAATTTCCCGTCCGGCGAGGATGCTCTTGAGAATCAGCCCGTATTCACTCGCGTGATAAACTTCCACGTTGTCGTAACGCGGGTCCACCATCCACAGGCGCGGCACTTTTAGTTCCTCGTAGATTTGTTTTTTCACAACCGTATCCGCGCGATGGTCGTCGGAACTCACAATTTCCGCCGCCAGCCAAAGCCTGCCCGTCGCCGAGGTGATCAAAGCGAGATCAGGACAAACAGTGTTGCGCGGCGAAATCTGCACCTGCGAACGCGGCGCAAGCAATCTCGTGCTGGTGAAATTAGCCACGCTGGCGTGAATACAAGTGTGCAGCCGCCCGCAAATCAATTCATGCCGCGCACCGGGCGCTGAACGCACAATCGTTTCACCCTCTAAAATTTCCTGATACGAACCGCTCATTCGTCTTGGGAGGGACGGCATGTTGCCGTCCCAAAAAATTCTCCGGTGAGCTTAGGCAGTTCCGGTCAAAACACCCCGCAGGAATTTTCCCGTATGCGACTGTTTATTCCGCGCCACTTCCTCCGGCGTGCCTTCCGCAACAATTGTTCCCCCGCCCTCGCCGCCTTCGGGTCCAAGGTCAATCACCCAATCCGCTTCCGCAATCAAATCCAGATTATGCTCAATCACAATCACCGAATGCCCCGCATCCACGAGTCGTTGCAATACATCCACGAGCCGTTGCACATCGGCCATGTGCAAACCAATCGTCGGCTCCTCAAGAATAAATAAATTCCGCTTCGTCACGCGTTCAAACAAATCCGGTTCTCTCAGTCCAGTCAGCAAATGACTCACCAGTTTCACCCGCTGTGCTTCGCCGCCACTAAGCGTCGGACTTTGCTGACCCAATTTCAGATAACCCAGCCCCGTATCGCACAACGCCTGCAACGCGCGTTTGATTTTCGGCACGCTCACGTAAAACTCCATCGCCTCCTCCACCGAAAGTTCCAGCACCTGCGCAATGTTTTTGCCGCTGTATTCGATGTCCAGCGTTTCGCGATTGAAACGACAGCCCTCGCATGTCTCGCAGCGCACAAACGCTGGCGGTAGAAAATTCATCTCCAGTTTGATCTGCCCTGCCCCTTCGCACTCGGGACAACGTCCCTGCACGCTGTTGAAAGAAAACCGGCTCGGCGAATATCCGCGCAGCCGCGCCTCTGGCAATTGCGCAAACAACTGGCGAATGTCATCAAAGAAACCCACATACGTCGCCGGAATCGAACGCGGCGTCCGTCCAATTGGTGATTGATCCACTTCATAAACCGCTTTGAGCGATTCGTGACCAGACAATTTTGGATCTTTGGATTTGGAGTTCCGCTTAAGTTTTTCCTGAGCTATCGGCAACAGGCATTCGCGAACCAACGTGCTCTTGCCCGAACCGCTCACACCCGTCACCACGACGAGCCGTCCGAGCGGAAATTTCACGGTAACGTCTTTCAAATTATTTTTCGCCGCGTGATGAAGCGTCAACCAACTATTCGTAGCAGCCGACGCAAGAAGACTCTGACTTTTTTCTACTTTCTGTTTTTTGCTTTCTCTTTTCTGAATCGGCCTCCGTTGCCCGCGCGTCGGATACTTTTTATGCGCCCGTAGAAATTTTCCCGTCAGCGATTCCGGATGCCGCAACAACTCCTTCAACGTCCCCGCCGCAACTACTTCACCACCATGCACGCCCGCGCCGGGACCCAGATCAATTATGAAATCCGCCTGGCGCATCGTCTCTTCGTCATGCTCGACCACAATTACCGAATTGCCACGCTCCTTGAGCTTGAGCAGCGTCGCGAGCAACTGTTCGTTATCACGTGCATGTAAACCAATCGTCGGCTCATCCAAAATATAAAGCACACCGCTAAGATTCGACCCAAGCTGGGCCGCGAGCCGAATACGTTGCGCCTCGCCACCACTCAATGTCGGCACACCGCGTCCGAGTTGCAGATAACCGAGACCGACTTCATTTAAAAATTTCAACCGCTCGCGAATCTCCGGCAAAATATCGCGCGCAATCTCTGCCTCGCGTCCTTTGACTTTTATTTTTTGGAAAAGCTGCTCCGCTTCTTCAACGGACATTTGGGAAAGCGCATCAATCGTGTTCTTCGAGACGGACGGCATGTTGCCGTCCCTAACTTTTTTTTGATTCAGTGAAATCAGGGACGGCGACACGCCGTCCCTCCCGATAATCAGCCTCACCGCCCGCGCCACTGGATTCAGCCGCGCGCCTTGACATTCGGGACAAGTTTCGCGCTCGCCTTCCTGCCATTCATACCACGATTCCGCAATCGCATCCTCGCGCGCACCGCGATCCACATCTTCCGGCATGTAAAACAATTCACCGAACCCGCGACACTTCGGACACCACCCTTGCGATGAGTTATAACTGAAATTTTTCGGATCCAGCGGCTCAAACGAGCGACCGCAATTCGGACATGACCGTTCCGTCGAATGAATGGTGACCTTCCCGTGATTATCCAGTGCGAGCAACGTGCCGTGACCGAGTTTCAATGTTTCATCAATCAATTCATGGTAGGGACGCCGCGCCGCAGCGTCCGCGCCCGCGTTTAGCGGGCGCTTGCGCGACTGAACGTCGCGCGGTCGACGCAGCGCGCCAACCCTACCTTTCTTTTCCAAAACTCCCGTCACAATCTCCACATCATGCTCACGAAACCGATCTAACCGTAATTGTTCACTCGTCGAATAAATTTTCCCATCCGCGCGAATCTCAGCGTAACCATGTTTTGCGGCCCACTCCGCCACATCAGTATGAAAACCTTTGCGATTCTTCACCACCGGCGCGAGCAACAGCAAATCGCCGCGCCGTTTCATTTCACTTTGCAAACGGCGGCCAAGTTCATCCCGCGTCTGCGCTTCGACCGGCAACTGACAATCGGGACAATATTGCGTTCCAAGTCGCGCGAAGAGGAGCCGGATGAAATGATAAATTTCCGTGACGGTCGCCACCGTGCTTTTGCCGCCGCCGCGCGAGTTACGCTGCTCGATGCTGACTGTCGGCGGCAAACCGGTGATGAGGTCCACTTCAGGTCGCGCCATTTGGTCCACAAACTGACGCGCGTAAGTGTTCATCGAGTCCAGAAACCGCCGTTGCCCTTCGGCAAAAAGCAGATCAAATGCTAGCGTGCTCTTGCCCGAACCGCTGACACCGGTCACGACGACGAACTGGCCGCGCGGAATCACGAGCGAAAGATTTTTTAAATTATGCTCACGCGCGCCGTGGATAGAAATGGCGTCGGGCGCGGAAATTAGTTCTTCAGGTTGGCGCGACATATCAGCGGGTTGAATTTAATGAGCCGCGAAGAACGCGAACGGAACGCCGGCTTCCAGCACGGCCCGGTTTTAATTCGCCAGACTCGCGACGCGCCAAACCGGAGTTCGGCGTTCCATTGTGCGGAGAACTCTTTTCCAAAAGTTCACGCAAAAATTTTCCC
>JBEEGR010000126.1:0-2772 GCA_041166985.1 Verrucomicrobiota bacterium
GCCGGAAAATTTAGCGACGGTCATAGACCGCCGCTACAAGTTATTTTTTCTTCGCGGCTTTGCTGTTCTTGGCCTCTTCAATCGCCGCCTGCGCTGCGGCCAAGCGAGCGACTGGCACGCGGAACGGTGAGCAGCTCACGTAGGTCAAGCCGATGCGATGACAGAATTTCACGGAGTCGGGATCGCCGCCGTGTTCGCCGCAAATGCCGAGCTTGATGCCAGGGCGGGTTTTGTTGCCTTTCGCAATCGCGATTTCCATCAACTGGCCGACGCCGGTCTGGTCAATCGAAGCGAACGGATTTTTCTTCATGATTTCCGCTTCCTGATACGCGCCGAGGAAACTGCCGGAATCATCGCGGCTCATGCCCATGCAGGTTTGCGTGAGGTCATTCGTGCCGAAGCTGAAGAATTCAGCCGTCTGCGCAATTTCATCCGCCGTCAACGCGCCACGCGGCACTTCAATCATCGTGCCGACGCTGTAGGTCAATTTCACTTTCTTCTCGGCCTGAACTTGCTTCGCCGTTTCGTGAACGATGGCGACCTGCATATCCAGTTCCTTCTTGAAGCCGACGAGCGGAATCATGATTTCGGGTTTGCACTTGATGCCTTTCTTCGTCGCATCGGCAGCCGCTTCAAACACCGCGCGCGCCTGCATGCGGGTGATTTCCGGATACTTGATACCGAGACGGCAACCGCGGAATCCAAGCATCGGATTGAACTCGTGCAATTCGTGAACGCGGTTCATGATTTTTTCAACTGGCATGTTCAGTTTGCGCGCCAGGTCCATCTGCTGCTCTTTGGCGTGCGGCAAAAATTCATGCAGCGGCGGATCGAGGAAACGAATCGTGGCCGGGAAACCTTTCAACGCTTTGAAAATTCCAAAGAAATCGTCGCGTTGATACGGGAGCAACTTGGCCAGCGCATCTTCACGCATGGCAAGGCTGTCCGCGAGAATCATTTCGCGCATCGCGTCAATGCGATCGCCTTCGAAGAACATGTGTTCCGTGCGCGTGAGGCCGATGCCGGTGGCGCCGAACGCGACGGCATTGGCGGTTTGCTCCGGCGTGTCGGCGTTCGTGCGAACCTGCAGGCGCGTGAACTGCGAGCACCACTTCATGAGTTGAGTGAAGCTCTTGAATTTTTCCGTGGCTTGCGCGGCTTTGTCGCCATGGATAAGTCCCGCGATAATTTCCGACGGCGCGGTTTTGATTTCGCCCGCGTAAACCGTCCCGGCGGTGCCATCAATCGAAAGGAAGTCGCCTTCGTTGAACGTCTGGCCGCTCACGCTGACGGTTTTCTTGTCGTAATCCACCTGCAACGCTGCCGCCCCACAGACGCAGACCTTCCCCATCTGACGAGCGACCAACGCAGCGTGCGAGCTGACGCCGCCACGCGCGGTCAGAATGCCTTCCGCCGCAATCATGCCGCGCAAGTCTTCCGGCGAAGTCTCGACGCGAACGAGGAGAACTTTTTCACCTTTCTTTTCCGCTTCCACCGCGCGATCGGCGTTCAGGTAAATTTTCCCCGAAGCCGCGCCCGGACCGGCGGGCAAACCCGTCGCAATGGCCTTGGCCTTTTTGATTTCCGCGAGATCGAACACCGGCGCGAGCAGTTGATCGAGCTGGTCAGCCGGATTGCGCATCACGGCGGTCTTCGCATCAATCAGTTTTTCTTTCACCATGTCCATCGAGAATTTCAACGCGGCCATCGCGGTGCGCTTCCCATTGCGGGTCTGGAGCATGAACAGCTTGCCTTCCTGCACGGTGAATTCGATGTCCTGCACGTCCTTGAAATGTTTTTCCAGCGTCGCGCGAACCTTCATCAGCTCCGCGTAGGATTTCGGCATCGCGGCCTTCAGTTTTGAAACCGGCTCAGGCGTGCGCACGCCGGCCACAACGTCTTCGCCCTGGGCGTTGATGAGAAATTCGCCGTAGAATTCATTCGCGCCATTCGCGGGATTACGGGTGAATGCCACGCCGGAACCTGATTTTTCGCCGGTGTTGCCAAACACCATTGCCTGCACGTTGACGGCGGTTCCCCATTCGGTCGGGATGTTATACTTACGACGATAAACAATCGCGCGATCATTCATCCACGAACTGAATACCGCGCCCGCCGCGCCGCGCAACTGATCCCACGGGTCGCTCGGAAATGATTTGCCGGTGCGGTCTTTGACCAACCCTTTGAAACGCGTGACGAGTTCCTTTTGGTCAGCCGCCGTGAGGTCACTGTCCACGATGTCTTTGTGATAACGCTCATGCTTGAATTCTTCGATGACAGTTTCAAACGGTTCGTGATCTTCGCCTTCGCGCTTTTGCACGCCGAGCACCACGTCGCCGTACATCTGAACGAAGCGACGATAACAATCCCACGCGAAACGTTCGTTCTTCGTCGCCGTCGCCAGCGAGATGACAGTTTCGTCGTTGAGACCGAGATTCAAAATCGTGTCCATCATGCCGGGCATCGAATCGCGCGCGCCGGAACGAACCGCGACCAGCAACGGAAAACCTTTCGCGTCACCGAATTTATAACCCATGATGCGCTCCATGTTGGCGATGCCCGCTTCCATCTGCGCCTGAAGCTGCGGCGGATATGTGCGCTTGTGCGCATAATAATACGTGCAGACTTCGGTGGTGATCGTGAATCCGGGCGGCACCGGCAGACCGATGCGGGTCATTTCGGCAAGGTTTGCGCCTTTGCCGCCGAGCAAGGGTTTCATGGAACCGTCGCCATCGGCTTTTTTATTGCCCCAGGAGTAAACGTATTTCGCAG
>JBEEGR010000127.1:0-2847 GCA_041166985.1 Verrucomicrobiota bacterium
CCGCGCCCACCGTATCGCCATGATACGCGCCATCGAGTGAGAGAAATTTGGGTTTTGATTTTGGGCCGCGCGTGCGCCGGGTGAATTCGTAAGCGAGTTTGAGCGCGACCTCCATCGCGGTAGAACCATCGTCGCTGAAGAAAACTTTATTCAGGGAAGGATGGCGTGTCGCCGTCCCAAATTTTTGGGACGGCAACATGCCGTCCCTCCCAAAAAATGGATTCGTTGCCTTCACCAATTGTTCCGCCAATAAACCTGCCGGTTCATTCGCAAAACCGAGCGCGGATGAATGGGAGATTTTTTTAAGTTGCCGTTGAATGGCTGAATTAATCTTCGGATGATTATGCCCGTGAAGATTGGTCCAGATGGAAGAATTGGCATCGAGATACTCACGGCCTTTCACGTCGCGCAGGATCGCGCCTTTGCCCGAGACGATCACAATCGGTTCGCGTTTCAGCCAGTCGCGCATTTGCGTGAAAGGGTGCCAGACGAATTTATGATCGAGTTGGGCGAGGGGATGCATTTTTGATTTACGATTTACGATTTGCGATCTGCTGAAAAGCATTCGTGAGTCTTGCAAGGTCATCAGTCGTGTGTGTGGCTGTCAAGGTCACTCGTAATCTCGCCGCGCCGCGCGCGACAGTTGGATAACGGATCGCCGGAACAAAAATGCCTTGGTCGCGTAATCGCGATGCGATTTCAACGGCCTCGACCTCATCGCCAATGATGATTGGAATGATGGCGGAGTTTAGTTTTGAGCTTTGGGTTTCGGGTTTCAGGTTGAACTGCAATACAAGCTGCCGAAGTTGTTCTCTACGTTCCACGCCATTGTTGGATTGAATAAAATGAATTCCCGCCGTTGCCGCCGCCGCCGCCGCCGGAACGGGCGCGGTGGAAAAAATAAAACTTCGCGCACGGTTCACCAGAAAATCAATCAGCAGGCGTGAGCCGCAAATGTAACCGCCACTCGCGCCGATGGCTTTTCCGAGCGTGCCCATCTGGATTTCGATCTGGTCGCTGACGCCGAGCTCTTCCGCGAGGCCGCGACGGTTTTCCCCGTAAAGTCCGGTGGCGTGGGCTTCGTCAATCATGAGCCATGCGCCGTATTTTTCTTTAAGGGCGACAATTTCGCGAAGCGGGGCGTGGTCGCCATCCATGCTGAAGACACTTTCAGTAACGATGAGGGCATTTCGTTTGTCGGAGGGACGAGTTAAACGAGTCCCTGAACTAGTTTGGGACTCGCAGCGCTCGTCGCTCCGATACCATTTTAAAATTTCTTCCAGGTCATCCAAATCATTGTGAGCAAACACGCGCAACTTCGCCCCGCTGAGTCGCGCCGCGTCAACGATGCTGGCGTGAACCAGTTTGTCGAGAATGATGATGTCGTCTTTGCCGAGCAGGGCGGTGATAGTTCCGAGCGCGGCTGCGTAGCCGGTGGAAAAACTGAGCGCGGCTTCGGTGCCTTTAAAGTTGGCGAGCGTTTCGTCCAGTTCGTGATGTGGTGTGAGCGATCCACAAATGAGCCGTGACGCGCCCGCGCCCGCGCCGAATTTTTCGATGGCTTTGATGGCGGCTTCTTTGATGGCCGGTTCCTTGGCGAGGCCGAGGTAATCGTTGGAAGAAAAGTTTAGAAATGTTTTGCCATCAATTTCAATGCGCGACGATTGTGGCGAATCCACGCGGCACAGTTCGCGATACAGACCTTGTTCGCGAAGTGCGGCGAGACGTTGACTCAGTTCTTTATCCAACGAATTCAATCAGCCACAGATAAACACGGATGCATACGGATGGAAAGAAAAGTAGGACAGTGCGTCTCGCTTGTCTCAGCAAAGGATGGTTTCTTTTTTCAGGGGACAGGCGGGACGCGCTGTCCTACTTTGTAGTTGCCCACTCGCCATTGATCATGCTTGCCGCGACGTTGCCACGATGATGCACAACAGCGGCTTCAGCTTCTGAAATATTTCCGGCAAAAGGAACCACGATTAAATCTGCCAATGCACCTTCAGAAATTTCTCCAATCTGGCCAGCCATGCCGAGAGAGAGCGCGCCGTTCAGGGTTGCCATTTGCAGAATTGTTTTCGGAGAAAGATGAGGGCGTGCCTTGGCCAGCGTGCGCATTTCGTCAAACAGGCTGAGTTCAACCTGCTCTTTGGGTTTTTTGTGAACAGTAACCAGGCTGTCGGTGCCGAGACAAATGTTGACGCCGGCGGCGAGCAATTCGTCCAGCGCAAATTCGCGATGTTGAAAATAAAAATGGCTGCGCGGGCAATGAGCGACACTCACGCGCCGTAGCGCGAGCAGCGCGGCGTCGCCTTCCGCGAGATAATTGACGTGCACGGCCAAAAGATTTTCGCCGAGCGCGCCGAGCCGATCGAGTTGCTGAATGGGCGAGCCGAGGCCGCAGTCGGCCATGTCGCGTGAATTGCGGCGGAGCCAATCAAACATACCGCCACGCGCGTGGGCGAACATTTCGAATTCCTCCGCTGATTCAGCGACATGAATGGAAAGGGGCAGGTGGCGTTCCCGGGAGAATTGCGCGCTGAGTTTCACCAGCTCCGGCAAAGTGGAGTAGGGGGCGTGCGGCGCAAGTCCGGCGCGGTTGCGTCCGTCCGGGATGGATTCAATTCGCAGGACGGTTTCCTCCAGAATTTCATGTGGATCGCGACGACTTTTGACGCCGGTCATTTCCAGAAAAGAAATCACTCGCAGCGGCGTGGCTGACCAGACGTCTGGAATCAATTCCGGCACGGCTTCAAAATCGCCGACGGTAGTGACGCCATTACGAGCGAGCATTTGGGCGCCGTGAACCCATGATTCAGCATAGTCGGTGTAGGTCCATTCCGCTTT
>JBEEGR010000128.1:0-4011 GCA_041166985.1 Verrucomicrobiota bacterium
AGCGTGGAATCGGGTCGTTGAAATTCACCTTGAGCAACAGGAACCGTTTGTCGTCGCGAAAACTGACATTGTAACGCGGATGAAATTCCTTGATGAGCTTGCTTTCGAGCAGCAGCGCTTCCGGTTCGCTGCGGACGACGTGAAAATCCAGATCACAAATTCCCTCAACCAGCGCGCGGAATTTCAAATCCCAGCCCAGTCGTCGCGACGGTTGAAAATAACTGCTGACGCGCTTGCGCAAATCGCGCGCCTTGCCGACGTAAATCACCGTGCCGAACCGGTCCTTCATCAGGTAAATGCCCGGCTTATGCGGCAGCGTGCTGAGTTTTTTTCGGATGATATCGGAAACGGACACGGAAGGAATTTCAACGCAAAGGCGCGATGGCGCAAAGGAATTTTAACAGGCGATGTCTAATCGCCCTTCTTCCGCGCCGCGTCGCGTGCCAAGGCAGCTTCGATTAAAGCTGAATTCAATCGTGCATTGGTCGTTCGCAGTTTCGCGACAGCTCTAGCCAAATCAATCCAACCACGCATCGCCGCCGCTTCGAACAGTCCGATTGTTCCGACAACCGCCAGACCGCATTGAACCGCTGCGATTCTTCCCGCGCGATCATCCATTAACACTGCGGCGGCATGGATTTCTTTGGCCAGGCACAGAGCTTCGAGTTCACCGGCATCAATCTGCAATTTCAGATTCATTTCTTTTGGGGCCTGCACCGAACACCATGCGGGCAAAGATTCCGCCCAGGCGCGAATGAGTGCGGGTGTGTTCGCCTGTTGAAGCTCACGGAAAACAGTCGGCGGAATCATGACGCGATCAAATAAGCGAGGGAGAATTTTTTCTTCGCCGCAAAGAATCAGATAATGCAGCGGTGAGGTGTCTGAAACGACGGCGCTCACTTGGCGCGTGTAATTACGGCGAGAGTGGCGGCATCCGCTTCTAGATCAGCCGCCGAGTAATTCAGCGGCACGCCGCGTGCCTCCAAAAGCTGCTCCACCTGCCAGTAGTCCATGCCCAGCAAATCGCCCACCTGCCGGTGCGTGAGCCGTCCGTCGCGATAACCCTCAATGGCGGCATCTTCCAGCACGGCACGGCCCGCTTCATCGGGACTGTTGCCCCAATGGCGCGCGAGTGAATCCGGTAATTGAACGGTTACTTGCATTTGCTCAATTTTTGTCTTTGAACAGCTCAAGAGTAACACGCCTAAGCGGTGCATGGCAACTATGGTTCCTGTGCGGCAGCGTGCTGAGTTTTTTCAAATGGTATCGGAAACGGACACGAGGGAATTTCAACGCAAAGGCGCGATGGCGCAAAGGAATTATTCGAGGTCTAACAGCGAAACGAATTCAGAAAATGTGTCGCAAACTTTACACCAATGACACGTATGATCCCCCGTCCACCAGTCACTCACCAAAACCGACGGTTCTTTCGGTCCTGACCTATAGTCAAGTACAACGCCCAAATCCGCTCCAAGCTCGCGGTTGACAGCAAGCAAAATCGAGCGCTCCACATCTCTCCATGGTAAGGTTCTTTCAATACCACAGGAACCACGGTACTCATGAAAGAGTTGTGCCGTTTTGGGGTCATCCGCAAGAAACCCTTGAGACTCAAAAGCGATGTGCTCTATTGAACCGAGAAAAACAACGGGCTCTTTAAGACGAGGTATTACTGAAAGCATTACCTTGTCCTCTGGAGTTTTCCATCGTCCAGTTTGCAGAAGCTGTAGAAGCAAAGGTGGTAAAGGCAATCCATTGACTGACTTGTCGTCGAAGTGTTTTCTCCACTCCTCGCGGTATGTCCTCAGCATATTCATTTCCCCAACTCGGGATTCTCCATGAACGCGTAGCAAAGCATGTGGCAGATGCCCATCTGCGCGTCCTCGACGCGGCCGTAATGCGTGTCGTTGATGGCGATGACCAGCTCGGCCACTTCCGCCATGCGACCGCGTTTGGCGCCGACGAGCGCGACGGTCTTCAATCCATTTTTCTTCGCCCACTCCAGCGCTTTCACGCAATTCGGCGAGTTGCCGCTAACACTGATACCGAGCGCGATGTCGCCGGGCTTGCCGTAATTCTGCAACTGACCTACGAACACATCGTCGTAGGAATAATCATTCGCCAGCGCCGTCATCCAACTCACGTTGTCGCATAACGAAAGCACGCGAAAACGTTTGCCAACTTTGTCGGACGAACCTTTGCCAAGGTCGGTCGCGAAGTGCGAGGAATTCATCGCACTGCCGCCGTTGCCGAAAACGTAAATGTTTTTGTCTTCCTTGAGCGCGGCGCGAAGTTTCTCGATGAGTTGCGTCATCGCATCCACTGGAATCGAGGCCAGCGCGGCCTGTTGGGCTTTTACGTAGTCACTGATCCATTGCTTCATGGGAGTCATTGTAGCGGCGGTCTGTGACCGTCGCAAAATTATTCGGGAGTTCAACGGCGCTCACAGACCGCCGCACAATCAGAAGTAATCCGGTTCATTGCCCGATTTCCACTTGATGTTGCAACCGATGCTTGGCTTTTGGTGCGTGGGCGCAGGGTTCCCGGCGAGCACGGAGTCGAGTGCGGCGCGCAAATCCTTTCCAGTCACGGGCAAACCGTTGCTCGGACGGCTATCATCAAATTGCCCGCGATAAACGAGGCGATGATCCTTATCGAACAAATAAAAGTCCGGCGTGCAGGCGGCGCGATAGGCTTTGGCCACGGCCTGTGAACCGTCGTAGAGATATGGGAAAATGTAGCCTGCCTCTTTGGCCTCCGCTTTCATTTTGTCGGGTCCGTCCTGCGGATAATCATCAACGTCGTTGGAACTGATCGCAATAATCGCCACGCCGCGCGAAACGTAATCCTTTCCGAGTTGCGCGAGACCGGCGCGAATGTGTTTCACGAACGGGCAATGATTACAGATGAACATCACGACCAGCGGCTTGCCTTTGAAGTCGGCGAGCGAAATGGTTTTTCCCGAAACGTCCGGCAATCGAAAATCAGGCGCCGCCGTGCCGAGCGGCAGCATTGTGGAATTAACAGCAACCATGATGAGAATTTGGAACGGGTCTCGAAAATTGTCGAGAGCTGGTTTTAATGTGGCGGATCGCAGCTGTGGTCGCAGACTCAGCCGCAGCGCGTTGACCATTTCGAGTTGCTGCGGCTGGTGCTTCGCACACAACCGCGGTCCTAAACCTTTGCGTTACGCCTTTATTTCCCCACCGCGCCGAAAACTTTTTGCAGTAACTCGCTCGTGCGCGCGGCGGGATTGGCGCGGATTTTTGCTTCTTCATCCGCGACCATTTTGAACAAACCATCGAGCGCTTTGTTGGTCACGTAAGCATCCACGTCCACGGCATCCGGCCCCAGCAAGCCGCCCAGAGTTTTGGCGAATGCGTTGTTTGAGCCACTCACGGCACTCATCATTTTCTTGTAAGTGGAAGTGACGCCTTTTTCCGCCGTGGCTTTTTGGACAATAGGCAGGAAGCGATTATACAAATTCGTCGCAGTCACGCGGCGGAAGAATTGCGTGGCGGCGTCATTTGGCCCGGTCAAAATATTTTTTGCGTCGGTGATGCTCAATTGTTTAACGGCGTCGGAGAAAACGCTGGCGGCCTCGGGCACTGCCTGTTCAGCGGCGCGATTCATTGTGATGACAAAATCGTCCGCGAGCTTTTGCTGCTTCAATGAACGCAACGTTTTTTCGACGGCTTTAATTCTTTCCGGCATCGGAATTTTCACGTTGAGATTCGTCAGAAAACCGCCTTCATGACCGAGTTGCGCGATGGCATTTTGCAATCCTTTGCCCAGCGCTTCCTTGACGCCGCCAGCCAACTGGTCCTGGGAAAGCCCGTTCAGGCTGGAAGCGGAATTGATCATCGGCGCTGAACTGGTGGCAGTTGAGTTGCTCGAAACCACACCGTCGGCATTGGTCGTCAGAACATGCGTGCCGATAAAATTGGTGACGGTTGCATTGGTTGAATATTTATTGAGCGTGTCCAGAAATCCGGCGCGAACCGAAATGGAAAC
>JBEEGR010000129.1:0-7111 GCA_041166985.1 Verrucomicrobiota bacterium
ACTCAACCGTATTGGAGCGACTCGGCCAAGCTCCCGAATTTTCCATCGCTCAACAGCGATCTCGAAGTGGACGTGGTCATCATTGGCGGCGGGTTGACCGGAATCACCGCCGCCTATCTGTTGAAACAGGAAGGTGTGAAGGTCGCCCTGCTCGAACGGCAGACCTGCGCCGCCGCCGACACCGGGCACACCACCGCGCATCTGACTTACGTGACTGACTCGCGGTTGCATCATCTCGTGAAAGTTTTTGGACGCGACGCGGCGAAATCTTTTTGGGAGGCGGGCGCGGCGGCCATTGACCAGATTTACGAACTGAGTCAAAAGATTTCTAAAGATTCAGAGTTTAAATGGGTGCCCGGTTATCTCCATGGGCGATTGAGCAATTTTGATAAAAAAGATTATGAGTCGCTCGCAGAAGACGCGCAGCTCGCGCGTGAACTCGGATTCGATGCGCAGTTTCTGGAAACAGTTCCGTTTGTGAACCGGCCTGGAATCGCCTTTGCCCATCAGGCGAAATTTCATCCCTACAAATATCTCGCGCCGCTGTTGCAGAGTATTCCCGGCGACGGCAGTTACATTTTTGAAAATACGGAAGCGTCGGAAATCGAAGCGAAGCCGCTCACGATTCATGCCGGGAAATTCAAGCTCCGCTGCGACTACCTGATGATTGCGACGCACACGCCGCTGCTCGGCAAAACCGGATTGTTCAAAGGCACGTTGTTCCAAAGCAAACTCTCGCTCTACACGAGTTATGTTCTCGGCGCGAAATTGCCGCCCGGCACTTTGCCCGAAGCGCTGTTCTGGGACACGAACGAACCCTATAATTATCTACGCGTGGATCGTCACGCGGATCATGACTACGCCATCTTCGGCGGCGAAGACTGCAAGACCGGCCAGGAGCAGGATTCAAATCTCGTTTACACTCAGCTCGAAGCCAAATTGAAAACACTGCTGCCGAAAGCGGAAGTCCAACATCGCTGGCTCGGTCAGGTGGTGGAAACCAACGACGGCCTGCCGTTCATCGGCGAAAACGAAGGACAACAATTCATCGCCACCGGATTTTGCGGGAACGGTTTTACGCTCGGCACTCTCAGCGCAATGATGGCGCGTGACCGCTATCTGAAACGAAAAAATCCCTGGTTCGACCTTTTCCGCGTGGATCGCGTAAAATTTCACGGCGGCACCTGGCGGTATCTCAAGGAGAATGCCGATTATCCTTACTACATGCTCCGCGACCGGCTCGCCAAGGCCGAGGGCGAGTCGGTGGATGATTTGAAAATCGGCGAAGGAAAAATTCTCAAGCTCGACGGCAAAAAAGTCGCCGCGTATCGCGATGAGAATGGCAAAGTCATTTTGAATTCGCCGGTTTGCACTCATCTCGGCTGCATCGTGCGCTGGAACGCGGCGGACAAAACCTGGGACTGCCCGTGCCACGGTTCGCGTTTCAAGCCCGAAGGCGAAGTTTTCTCCGGCCCCGCCGAAACGTCGCTGGAAAAAATTCCCTGGCCGGAGAAAAGGTAACCAAGGTAGGCAAAGCTGCAGTTTCGTGCTTTAGCTCTATTCCTATTAGTCCTACTATCCACCGTTCAGATATAAGTTTCAATTCCACATCGCGTAGACGAGGGCAGAGTTTTGGTGCTGATTGCTTTTTTATGTTGATTCCAAAATCACAGTTGCTTATAACACGCCACAGTTTCCCGTTGAGGAATCCCATGCACCAAAACCCACTATGTCCGCATTGTAAAACAAGCAGAACATTTGAGTTATCCGATTTTCATTTCATCAATTCGGCCAGAGTACTTTCAGCAATAGTATGCACAGAGTGCAAGGTTGTAATATGCACACAAGAACAAGCAAACGTATCGCAAGCGGTGTTCCGGCTAATTGAGGTGTGCGGAGCCGATCTAAATCGGCCAGAGTGACCTATCTGGATTTGATCCGTAATCTTTCGCTATCAACCAAAGAAAAGGGTAAACCATGAAAGATAAAATCAAGACACTTATGTCGGATCTGGCTGATCGACTCATCAGCCGCAAAACAATGATGGTGCTGGTAATCCTCTTAGCTTTGCTGGCCGTCGTGACGCAGAGCAATTCGTATCGTTATAGAATTAAAAACTCCACTAGTAATAATCAGTCTGCTACGCGCCCAATCACATCCGTGTCCGAACAAAAGTCGCAGGAGCCTACCGTGACCACATACGACTTTGAAGCTAATGAGCAGCGTGATCGGATCGAGGTGCTGAATGCATTGAAAAACTATTCCGGATTGAACCGAGATGCGGCTGAACAAAGACTTGTTCAAGCGGAGGAGGCGGCGAAGCGCTACGGATTGCCTGCCTGGGTCGGTCAGTATATGGCCGAGGAAGCGGCGATTATGGCAAAAACGAAAAAAGACGACCGAAAAAAAGGTGGATATTATTATGCTATTCCAGACGAATTGGATTTGCAGAATAACATGATCCTGAACTTTTTTCAGAGCGCCAAGACCTTATCCGGCACTAGGATTTTACTGTTGGAACAGCTAATGCAATATCGAGACAAGATTGGTCAAGAGTTTGAAATGCGCGAAACATTCTCCAAAAAGATAGCATCGGGTGCTGGAATCGATGCGTTGGATCAATACATAAAGATTGAGTTTGGCATTAGCGCGCCTCAGGCGATTCAATCAATGGGCGGCGTTAGCGGTATATTACAGGGGATTGATCCTCGCCGACGCCACTATTTGATTTCATTTGTAATGGATCCTGAACATCTGGCAAATACACCAAAGACGATGCTTCCTGAGGGAGTAAATTGAATTCACTAATGACGTCCAAAAGCAGATCGAGGATTTGATTCTTTCAAATATTTAAGGCGGCGCAGCAACGCCGCCCTACCGACAATCCGCATTGAATCGCACCGTTAGTTCTTCCATACTTCACGTCTATGGGCGCACAATGGAAACAAGCCGGACGCGAAATTAACGCGCAGAAAAAAGGTCAGATGGTTGCCAAGCTGACCCGCGAAATCATGGTCGCCGCCAAACTGGGCGGGCCGGACCCTGATTACAATCCGCGTCTTTATGTGGCGGTGGAGAAAGCCAAGAAATCCTCCGTTTACAAAGACACGATTGAACGCGCCATCAAAAAAGGCGCGGGTCTTCTGGATGAAAAAATCAATTTCGAGACCGTCGTTTACGAAGGTTTCGCACCGCACAAAGTCCCGGTCGTGGTGGAATGCCTGACCGACAATCGCAACCGGACCGCGCCGGAAATCCGAAATCTTTTCAAGACGGGTTCGCTCGGCCAGCCGGGGAGCGTGGCATTTTTCTTCAACCATCTCGGCGTGGTCGAAGCGACGCACACCGACGCCAACCGCGATGCGGAAGCCGATGCCATCGAAGCTGGCGCGCAGGAAATTGAACCGCTCGAAGCCGAAGAAATTCCGGAAGGAACCAAAGGCGCCCGGTTCCTTACCGAGATCAAAGACCTGGATCACGTCTCCAAGACGTTGAAAGCCGCCGGCTGGAACGTCATCGCGTCTGAAATCCGTTACGTGGCAAAAAATTTCACCGAAGTGACCGGCGCCGCCCGCAAAGAAGTCGAAGATTTTCTCAACGCCATCGACGATCACGACGATGTTCATCGCGTTTACACGGCGATGAAATAAGCATCTTGCTTAGTAACTAAAATCATCTTATTGTCGTCGAATAGTATGAGAATAACTGTAGATATTGATGCATCGGAATTGCGTCAGATTCAGAAACTGACCGGGCAGAAAAAAAAGTCGCCTGCGGTAACGCAAGCGCTAGCAGAATTTGTAAAATCTCAGGAGCGGCAGAAGTTTATCGAGCGCGCCTTGGCTGGCCAAACTGATTTTGCTTTGACCAACGAGGAACTAGAAGCGCGCGACATCTATGAAGCTCGTTGATACGTCTGCTTGGATCGAGTTTCTACGGCGAAAAGGAGATCCCAAAATGAAACATGCGGTCGCCCGAATGATGCAGGCGAACCTAGCGGCCTATACCTGCCCGATTCGATTTGAACTATTATGCGGCGTGAGAGCCGAAGAGGAAGCGGACCTAAAACAAGCCTTTACGTTCAGCAAACATATTCCTTTTGAACGCGGAGATTGGGACCAAGCCGCTTTGTTCGAACGGCAGTTGCGGGCCAAAGGATTAACAGTGCCGCGCAATGATCTGTTCGTTGCAACGGTCGCAATTCGGGCTGAAATTCCAGTTATTTGCCGGGACGACCATTTTGATCTGGTGCGAAAAATTGTCGGAGAAAAACTGGAAGTTGAACAGCTTTGATTGCTTTCCAATTGAAATTATTTTCATGTTAACACTCTCCGGTATCAGCAAAGCCTACGGCGGACGCGTTTTATTTTCCGATGCAACGTTGCAGATCAACCGTCAGGATCGCATCGGTCTGGTCGGGCCAAATGGCGCGGGCAAGTCCACGCTCTTTTCAATCATTCTCGGCGAGGAAAGTCCCGACGAAGGGAAAATCATTCTGGAACGGAACGTTTCGCTCGGCTATCTGCCGCAGGAAAGCGCGCCCGCCGGCGAAGAAACCGTCATCGAACTCGCCACCTCCATCACGCCCGATTTTGTCCGGCTGCGGCGCATCATTAAAGCGTGGGACGCCGGCCATCCAGTCGAGGCATCGCATCCGGAAGAAATTCACGACGATGTGCATGACCGCTTCAATGAATTGAACGGCTATCAGGTTGAGGCCAGGGCAAAACAAATACTCGCGGGGTTAAGTTTCCGTGAAAAAGATTTTGAACGTCCGGCCAAAGAAATGAGCGGCGGCTGGGTCATGCGCGCGTATCTGGCCCGCTTGCTCACGCAGGAACCGGATTTGTTGCTGCTCGACGAGCCGACGAACCATCTCGATCTCGAAGCGTTGTTGTGGTTCCAGGATTATCTCAAGAATTATCCCGGTGCGATTCTGATGATTTCGCACGACCGTGAATTCCTGAATCAACTCGTCGGCGGCATCGTGGAAATCCGCCACAGCAAACTCATCAAGTATCGCGGCAATTACGACGACTATCTCGTGCAGCGCGAAGCTGCCGAGGAACAACAGCTCGCGGCGTATAAAAATCAGCAACGCGAAATCGCCAGCCTCATGGACTTTGCGAATCGCTTTCGCGCGAAAGCCTCAAAAGCTTCCCAGGCGCAAAGCAAGTTGAAGCAGGTTGAGCGCATGGAAAAAATCGAAGCGCCCGCCAGCGAAGACCGCAAAGTCAGCTTTTCTTTCCCGCAACCGCAACGCAGCGGCCTCAAAGTCATCACGCTTAAAAATATTCATCAAGCGTATGGCGAGAATGTCGTTTATCGCGGCATTGATTTTCAAGCTGAACGTGGTCAGCGGACCGTGCTGGTCGGGCCGAATGGCGCGGGTAAATCCACGTTGCTGAAAATTCTCGGCGGCGTGTTGCAACCGCAACAAGGCGAATGCGAACTCGGTCACAACGTCAAGGCCGGTTACTATTCGCAATATCGAGTGGACATGCTCGATGCGAGCCGCAGCGTTCTGGATGAAGCGCACGATACGCCGTCGCGCGTGACGGAGCAGTTTGTCCGCACCCTGCTCGGCTGTTTTCTTTTCACCGGCGACGATGCGTTCAAAAAAGTCAGTGTTCTCAGCGGCGGCGAAAAAAGCCGTCTGGCATTGGTGAAATTGCTCCTCGATCCGCCAAACCTGTTGTTGATGGACGAACCGACAACGCATCTCGACATGAATAGCATTGACGCGCTGCTTTACGCGCTCGATCAATTTGAAGGCACGCTCATTTTCATCAGCCACGATGTTTATTTTATTCGCGCGCTGGCCAATCATGTGATTCACGTGAACGCCGGGCAGCTCACGCCTTACTCGGGCGATTACCAATATTACCTGGACAAGACCAAAGCCACGTCCGCCCGCGCGGCGTTAACTGCGGGTTCCGGAGGGATGAGCGCTGCGAGTCCCAATAATAATTCAGGGACTCGTGGAACTCGTCCCTCCGAAAATGCGGGCAACCGCAAAGAGCAGAAACGGATTGAAGCGCAACAACGCCAGGCCCGTTCGCACGACCGCAAGCAACACCAGCAACTGGTGCATCGTTTGGAAAAAGAAATCCAGGACTTCGAGAAGCGCCAGACCGAACTCACGGCGGAACTGGAAAAACCGGAGACGTATGAAAAACCGGGCCGCGCGGTGCAGATCAATCGCGAGTTGATGAACATTCAACACAGCATCGCCAATTTGACGCCGCAATGGGAAGCCGCCGCCACCAAACTGGCGGACGCCGATTAAACTTCGGTTGATGAGGCGAGAGCGGCGGCGTCCAGAGTTGGCGATCAGAAACTATAGCCCACGCCAATCGTGACAAAAAACGAGTGGCTTAAATCTATGGCCACCTTCCGTCCGCCAAAAGTGTGGGTGTAGTTATCGAGATTCTGATATTGCGCCCCGCCGATCACGCTCCAGTGTTCATCGAGTTTGCAGATGAGATTGGCTTCCACATAACCGCCCCAAAGCACATCGCAGTCGCTGCCTTTGCCGGAGTTGCTGGTGGTGCCGCCGTTTTCCAGTGAAACAGTTTGCTGCCACGAAGCATTGCCATTGATCACGCCGACTGCCAATCCAGCCGAAGCGGCCAGACTCAGCCGGTCGTTCAATGGAATTTCGACGTACGGCCCGAGACGAAATCCCCAAAGGTCGGCCTCATAGCGGCGGTGATCGCTCACGCTCGCTCCGGGAACAATGCTGGTGCTGGAACTGACCGGCGTATCGCCGATGACAAAGCCAGGGCCGTTGAACGTGCCTTGATATGGCGCGGAGGGCGGCGTGGTGCCGTCGGTGAACGAATACGCGTCGGTCGTTCGGCTCACGTTGGCGGTGAAACGGCTGTTGTCGCTCAAGGAAATGTTCTGATAATTCGCGGCGGCTTCGACGCCGAAGCGAACATTGTCGCGCATGCCGAGTTGGCGGTTAAAAACCAGTTCGCCGCCGAAGCTTGGGTCGGAGTTAAAAGATTTTGCGGCGGAGGCATCGCTCGTAAGCGTGGAGCGGCTCATGAGAATGGTGTTGCCGGAAACCTGGTTGTCATGGTCATAGCCCCAGTTCCAGGTTTGG
>JBEEGR010000130.1:0-3960 GCA_041166985.1 Verrucomicrobiota bacterium
ATAGAACTGACACCGCTGCGCCGCGGCGTGCTGCGGTTCGCCAGCGTGACATTGGCGCGTCCGGATCCGTTCGGTTTGTTTCGCTCTTTTGTAAAAGCGCGGCAGGTGCAGACCGTGCTGGTGCTGCCGAAGCGTTATGCGCTGCCGCCTATCGCCTTGCCGGGTGCGTTGCGTTATCAGGAGGGCGGCGTCGCCCTGGCGTCGAGCATCGGACGGAGTGACGAATTTGTGTCGTTGCGCGATTATCGCCGGGGCGATCCGCTGCGGCACATTCATTGGAAAAGCTGGGCCAAGGTGGGCAAGCCGATTGTGCGTGAGTTTGAGGATGAATTTTTTGTGCGCCATGCGCTGGTGCTCGACACGTTCATTGAAAATCCAAACAGTGACGCGTTTGAAGAAGCGGTCTCCGTCGCGTCCTCATTTGCCTGCACGCTGGCCACTCAGGAATCGTTGCTGGATTTGTTGTTTGTCGGGCCGCAGGCATATTGCTTCACGGCCGGTCGCGGATTGGCGCACGCGGATCAGATGCTTGAAATTCTGGCGTCAGTGCGCTCCCGGCCTGATCCGTCGGAATTTCCGAAGCTGGAACATTTGATTCTTGAGCATGTCAGTTCTGTGAGCGGTTGCATTTGTGTGCTGGTGTCCTGGGATGAAACGAGGCAGAAGCTGATCGAAAAAATTAAACTGTTTGGCATTCCTTTGTTCGTGATTGTCATTGTGGATCGCGGTGAGAATAAATCGCTGGATCCCGGACCGATGCGGGATTGCCCGGCGCAGTTCCATGTTTTGGAAGCCGGAAAACTCGAAGAAGAACTGATGAGGCTGGCGATATGAGAAGACATCGAACCTCGAACATCCAACACGCAACATCGAAGGAAATAAAACGCAGCGTCCGCAACCTTGGGCGTTGGATGTTCGATGTTCGATGTTCGATGTTCCCCTCTTTCAAATGAAAACGCCTCCTTTTCTTCTCGGTGTTGCGTTGATCTTCTGGGGTTGGCAGGCGGGTTTCCTCGCGGCGGGCGTGATGATGGCGGTAATTCTGGAAGGGGCGCGCTTCCTCACGATGCGTTGGGATTTTTCGGACGAGGACTTCACGCGCATGTGGACTTTTTGCACGCTGTTGTTTCTTGGCCTGGCGATATACGCGTTTACTGACAATGGCGGGCCGGAGAATTTTCGCACATTTTTTGCCGACCCAGCGCGACTTTCGGCGCAACGCCAGGCGAGCAGCTCCAGCGCGCAAACCGCCGCCTCGCTGATTCGCTGGCTGCCGATGATTTTTTTCCTGTTCGCCGCCGCGCAGGCTTACAGTTCGCGGGAGGAAATTCCGCTGAAAGCCATTTCGCTGATTGTGCAGCACCGCTGGAAGAAGGCCAGAAAGAGCGGCCAGGTAATGCCAGCGGGGCATGGGGTGAATGTGGCTTATCCTTATTTCGTGGTATGCCTGTTTGCCGCGAGCGTGCATCGAAGCGAGGGGCTCAATTATTTTTACGGCGCTTGTGTTCTAATCGCCTGGGCGCTTTGGCCACAGCGTTCGCGACGTTTCAACTTCGTCACGTGGATTGCCACGTTCGTTGCAGCCATCGCGCTTGGTTATGCCGGCCAGTTGAGCATCACTCAATTGCAGCGTTACCTTGAAGGTCTCAACCCGCAATGGATCGCGCGCTTCCTGCGGCGCGGCGGCGATACCGACCCGACCCAGAGTAAAACCGCCCTTGGTCAGATCGGCGCGCTCAAAACTTCCGATGAAATTGTGATTCGCGTGGAACCCAGGGACGGATCGCCGCCGGCTTATTTGCGCGAAGCGAGTTATTGGCAATACAATTCCCCTTACTGGCGCGCCAGCCAGTCGCCAAAAGATTTTGGCTCTGTGCCGGTGGAAAAAGATCAACTCACGTGGATACTGGTACGCGAGAAACCCAACATCTCGGCGGCCAGTATCGCCTGTTATCTTTCTCATGGCATCGGATTGTTGCCGCTGCCCAGTTCCAGCGGACGATTGGAAAGGCTTCCGGCGTATGTGTTGCAAAGGAACAGCGTGGGAGCCGTGCTGGCGGAAGGGCCGGGAATGCTCATGTTCGACGTGCTCTACGGGCCGGGGCCAATGATGGATTCTCCTCCCACGACCAACGATGTCGTAGTGCCGCCCAAAGAAATGGCCGCGCTCGACCAGATTATTTCTGAACTGCACCTGACGAGCACCAACCTTGCCGAGCAGGAGCGCGTCATCGGGGAATTTTTCCAAAACAAATTCACATATCGCACCTGGCAGAATGGCGATGTCAGAGACGGTCCCGTCGAAACGCCGCTCAGCCGCTTTTTGCTCCGCACCCGCGCCGGCCACTGCGAATATTTTGCGACCGCGACGGTCTTGTTGTTGCGTCAAATGGGAATTCCCGCGCGCTACGCTGTCGGTTATGCCGTTCATGAACGCTCCGGACGTGGATACGTTGTGCGCGAGCGCGATGCTCATGCGTGGTGTCTGGTTTGGAATTCCAAGATACGACGGTGGGATGACTTCGACACTACGCCCGCAATCTGGGTGGAGGAGGAAAACCGGCATCATCCGCTGCAATGGCTGCGTGATGGGTGGTCGTGGATAAAATTTCAGATCGCGAAACTCCGCTGGGGACAGGGTCATTTGCGGCAATATCTTTTGCTTTCCCTGGCACCGGTGCTGGCGGTGCTTTTTTACCAGATCATCCGCAAACGAAAACGGATGCGTTCCGGCAAAGGAGCCAAAGCCCGACAAATTATCTGGCCGGGACTTGATTCGGAATTTTACCAGATTGAAAGCCAGCTTGCCGAACGGGGCGTCGAACGTCAGCCCAACGAGCCGCTGTCCGAGTGGCTGGAGCGCGCCTCGACGGATTCGCGCCTCATGGAACTGCATGAGCCGTTGCACCACTTGCTGCGTTTGCATTACCGCTATCGCTTCGATCCGCTGGGACTGAGCGGCGCCGACCGCGAGGAATTGCGGAAGGAAGCGCATGAGTGTTTGGGTAAATTGTCGCGCGCGGCCTCCCGGAAACCCACGCGTAAAATCAAGCGCTGATCCTGCGAAATCGCTGGCGGTGGTTTGGCTCGTTCGGATATAAAATCAGCCATGTCGAATCATCGCATTGGAATCATCGGCGGCAGCGGGCTGTATCACATTGAAGGCTTCAGCAACCAGAAATGGGTGAAGGTCAAAACTCCCTTCGGCGCGCCCTCGGATGATTTTCTCACTGGTAAACTCGCGGGCCGCGACGTGGTGTTTCTGCCCCGACATGGTCGGGGCCATCGCATTCTGCCGAGCGAACTGAATTATCGCGCGAACATCTGGGCGATGAAGAAACTGGGCGTCGCCTGGATCCTGAGCGCGAGTGCGGTCGGTTCGTTGCAGGCAAAATACAAACCATGCGATTTCGTTCTCGTGGATCAGTTTCTCGACCGCACCAAGCGCGATGCGGAACACACATTTTTCGGGCGCGGCATTGTCGGTCACATTGCATTTGCGGATCCGGTCTGCGAAGAGTTGCGGCAATTGCTTCTCAAAAGCGCCCGTGCCCTGAAAGCTCCGGTCCACAATGGTGGCACTTACGTGAACATGGAAGGCCCGGCCTTCAGCACGCGCGCCGAATCACTCACCAACCACAAACTCGGTTATGACGTCATCGGCATGACGAATCTGGGCGAAGCCAAATGCGCGCGCGAAGCCGAAATCGCCTACGCGACGATGGCGATGATTACCGATTATGATTGCTGGAAGGCCGACGAAGCGCACGTCACCGTGGAAATGGTGATCAACAATCTCCGCAAGAACGCCGAACTCGCTAAAGCCATCATCGCCAAAACCATTCCGCAGATTCCTGACAAACCAACTTGGCCGTGTCACGATGCATTGCGCAACGCGATTATGACCGACCGAAAATGCTGGCCGAAGAAAACCATTGCGGAATTAAAGCCGATTTTGGC
>JBEEGR010000131.1:0-3382 GCA_041166985.1 Verrucomicrobiota bacterium
TCCCTCGTTCATTCACGCTAAACCTCCGTCAAAGGAATCTGCTATATCGGCCAGCGCGGATTGCAACCGTTTTGAGAGTAGCGGCCAAACTTTTAAAATCCGAACCAAAGGAAGCGAACCGACCGCTTGAACTGACTTTGTGTGAGTCTCTTTGTGAGTCTGGTTCGATTGTCCCTTTTGCCTATTGGCTTTGTGTTCAGGTTCAAATCCTAGCCCCGCAACCAATTTCAACCTCGCCGCAAGGCGGGGTTTGTTTTTTAGACACGCTTCCGTTTCAAATCTTTGACATGCCGGGCGCAGCCTTTATTCTGAGCGCGTGCGTATCGTCAACGTGCCACTCGGCAATCGTAGTTATAAAATCAAAATCGGCCCCAGCCTGCTCGCTCGCCTCGGCGCTGAATGCCGCCAGCTTAAACTCGGAAAACGTTGCGCCATCATTTCCGATCAGAACGTCGCGCCTCTCTTCGCCAAAGCCGCCCGACAATCGCTTGCCAAAGCGGGATTTGAATCCGTTCTCATTACTGTTCCCGCCGGTGAGACCGCGAAAAGTCTGAAGTCGGTTCAGGCGTGTTACGACCAACTCGCCGCGCATCGGTTGGAACGCAAATCATTTATCGTCGCTCTCGGCGGCGGCGTGGTTGGCGATCTCGCCGGATTTGTCGCGGCGACTTATTTGCGCGGCATCGCGTTCGTGCAGGTGCCGACCACGCTGCTCGCGCACGTGGACAGTTCCGTCGGTGGCAAAGTCGGTGTGAATCTTAAAGCGGGGAAAAATCTCGTCGGCGCATTTCATCAGCCACGTTTGGTTTTGTGCGATCTGGACGCGTTGAAGACGCTGCCGCTGCGGGAATTTCGCGCGGGACTGGCGGAAGTCATCAAATACGGAATTATTTATGATGCGTCGTTCTTCGCCCGGCTGGAACGTGATTTGCCCAAGTTGTTGAAGCGCGATCCTAAGACTCTGGGTGAAGTCATTGCGCGTTGCTGTGAAATCAAAGCCGAGGTCGTCGGCCAGGATGAAACTGAAAGCGGCCTGCGTGCGATTCTGAATTTCGGCCACACAATTGGACACGCGCTCGAAGCGATTTCCAGTTACGGCAAATATCTGCACGGCGAAGCGATCTCGATCGGACAAGTGGCGGCGGCGGAGATTTCTGCGGAAGCGCTGGGTTTTCCAACACAAGATGTGGAGCGCGTCCGAAAACTATTTCAGCAAGCGGGTTTGCCGACGGACGTTGTCCTGAAACCTACACAGCGCAAACAACTCTTTGCCGCGATGCGACTCGATAAAAAAGTCAGCGCTGGCGAAATCACGTTTGTCCTCGCGGAACGTCTCGGTAAAGTGCGCTGGGGCGAGTTTGTGCCGGAAACATTGATTGAAGAAATCCTCAATCACGCATGAGCTCGGTCAGCGAAACCATCGTTCGCGAGTATTTCGAGTTGAACGAATTTCTCGTTCGACAGCATCGCAAATACATCGCGCAGACCAAACGCGAAGAGGACGACATTGATTTCTTCGTGCTGAATCCTCGCGCGGCGACGCGCGACGGCGACCTGCCCTTTGTGTTGGCGTCGGCGGATTTAAAATTTATTGAGCGCGCGATTGTGGTGGTGAAAGGCTGGCATACGGAGACGTTCAGTTCCGCGCGGCTGGCGAGCACGCCCGAAATTTTTCGCTTTGTCGGCACGAAAGTTTTTCAACAAGCCGCTCGAGTATTTGGCGAGAATGGCGCGCCGCTCAAGATTTTGGTCATTCCCGCTTTGCCGCAGAGCGAACAGGCGCGCGCGGAAAGCATCGCCCTGCTCCGCGCCAAAGGGATTGATGCGGTGCTGCCATTCCGCACGATGCTCGCTGATCTCGTCAGCAAAACGGAAGTGAATCGCAATTATCAGAAGTCGGATTTGCTTCAGGTGATTCGCATCCTGAAAAATTACGATTTGCTCAAAGACCCGCAGTTGGAATTGTTCAAGCCGAAGCGCAAAAAACGCTGATGCCTGGGCTGTGGCGGAATTGGGCCAAAAGGTTTATCCCAATCAAATGCGGGTCAAATCCAATCCGCGCCACAATTTCTGATTTCCAAAAAACAGCTTCGTGCTACTGTGTGACCGCATGATTTTGGTCATAGATAATTACGACTCGTTCACCTACAACCTCGTCCAATATCTCGGCGAACTGAAGGCGGACATGCAGGTGCACCGCAATGACCAGATTTCCATTGAGCAAATTCGCGCGCTGAACCCGGAGCGGATATTGGTCTCGCCGGGTCCCTGTTCCCCGCGCGAGTCCGGTTTGTCGAACGACATCATCCGCGAATTCGGCCCGAAAGTTCCGTTATTTGGCGTTTGCCTCGGGCATCAGTGCATCGGCCACACGTTCGGCGGGAACGTGATTGTTAATTACCGGATGATGCACGGCAAAACCTCACCCATTAAACACAACGGCAAAGATTTGTTCAAAGACATGCCCAATCCGTTTGCAGCGACGCGGTATCATTCATTGGTCATCCAACGCGATTCACTTCCGGAATGCCTGGAAATCACGGCGGAAACTGAAGAGGGCGAAATCATGGGCGTGAAACACAAGCAATATCCGATCTGGGGCGTGCAGTTTCATCCGGAAAGCATTCTCACCGAGAGTGGTCGGACGATTCTGAAGAATTTTTTGACGCTGAAGTAACGACGAAGTTGTTCCTGCCCATGGGAAAGCTCCCGTTTTTCAAAAAAGACCGCAGGGAATAACCCCGTTTTGCCAACAAATTCCTTGTTTTAAAACCTCAAGTGTATAGCGTAAGCAGTCGCCACAAGGCTTTAACTGTGTCAGCTAAAAGCTCAAATGGTTCGCTGGAGTCGGACCACAATAACACGTCTCAAACATCGGCTTACCACGTCATGGTACTGCTGGTGGACGACCAGGCGTTGATTTGCGAAGCGGTGCGACGCGCCCTGTCCAATCAACGCGACATTGATTTCCATTACTGCTCGGAAGCGAGTGAAGCGATTGCCATTGCCAGCCAACTCAAGCCAACCGTCATCCTTCAGGACCTCGTGATGCCCGGCATGGATGGATTGACGCTGGTCAGCCAGTTCCGGGCGAATCCCGCGACCAAAGACACGCCCATTATTGTTCTTTCCACCACGGAAAATCCCCAGATCAAAGGCCACGCCTTCGCCATGGGCGCGAATGATTATCTGGTCAAACTGCCGGACAAAATCGAACTCATCGCCCGCATTCGTTATCATTCAAAAGCCTATTTGAACCAGTTGCAACGCGACGCCGCCTATCGCGCCTTGCGCGAAAGCCAGCAGCAATTGATCGAAAACAACTCCACGCTCATTGCGCTGAATCAAAAACTCGAAGAAGCCACGCTCGCCAAATCGGAAT
>JBEEGR010000132.1:0-5376 GCA_041166985.1 Verrucomicrobiota bacterium
CATCGCTTCGGCAATTTCCGGGTCCTGCGAAATTTTCTGCAACGCCGCGCCGACAATCTGCGGACGCATCGCCGCGGCTTTGGAAAATTCAATTGCCGCCTGCCGCTCCGCCGTGCTCGTGATGATGCTGACCTGGTTCGCGCCGTCCTGTCGGATGGCCGCTGTCACCTGACGCAAGCGGTTGACAACTTTTTCTTCGATCTGATGAATCATTCCCGGGTCGCGGAAATGAACTTTGCGAACGTAAATCGAACCCAGGCTGTAACCCCATTCCTGCGACTTCGGCGAAACTTCCGCGCGCACGGTCTGGCTCATCGCATGACGATTCTCCAGCATCGCCGCAAGTTTAAGATTGCTGAGACAGCGCACGGTCGAGTTGCTGACATTGGCCGCGAGCGAACCGCGCGGGTCGGCATTCTTGAAAAGATACGAGACGGGGTCGCTGATGAACATTTCATACCAGACACCGATGCCCATCGGCGCGCCTTCTTCGGAATTCACCGGTTGGCTGCGCAGATATTCCTGGTCGAGCCGCATGTCGAGCATGTAACAGCGTCCCAGCCAATTCAAAATCAACGCGATTGGTCCAAGTTTAAAAAGCAGAAAATGCAAACCCGGCTCGTCAATGATCGCCACCACTTTTCCGAACAGCATGTAAACTTTGCACTGTCGCTCACCGACGGTGGTATAGAGGCCAAAAAAACGAAGAAAACCCAATGCGATAGGCACCAGAACAAACATGCCAAAAAAGGTCGCACCGGCAGCAATGAAAAAAACGGGAAGATTATTCACGATTCACCTCCAGAATCACGCGGCGTGCCTCGGCAAAAAGTTTTAACCGGACATTGCGCACATAAGCGGACAACACGGCAGTTCCGTTTTGCTTGAGTTGTTTTAATTGGTCCGCCACAGCGACGAGCGGCTGGACTTCCGCCTGTGCTCTGAGTGTTTCAATTTCCACCGCGCGTTTCGACTGCACAATTTTTTGGTCCGCCGCTGCCTGGGCAAGACTGATGTCGGATGAAACCTGGTTGTAAGCCGTGTTGATCGCGGCCAGCGCGGATTCCACTTCCGGCGGCGGATCAATGCCCGTGATGAGCGACGCGTCGAGCGTGATACCGTAACGCGCCGCAGACGACGCGCATTCACGGTCCATGTGCTCATTGAGGTCGCGCAGATTTTTGCGGAGGTCGTTGATTGAAATACCCATCGCCGCTGCGGCGGCTTCCGGGTGCGGAACCACCTCGTTTGGGTCTTTAACAACGGGCGGAGCTTCGAAGTTTGCGATGCGCTCGCGCAACACGGAAACGAAATAAGCCATTACATGAATGATCGGATACTTCACCCCAAATAAACAGGCGTAGAGATTTTTTTCGGAAAGACGAAAGCGAATCTGGCCGGTCAGTCCGGTGTTGAGTTGGTCTTTCGTGACCGCTTCGAGCATCGTGCCGCTTGAATTCGCGCTTGGGTCTTCAGGGTCACGCGCCATGTTCATCGTCTGGGTCGCAACGGAAACTTTGTAAACTTTTTCCCACGGCCATTTGAAATACGGCCCGCCCGGCGGAATCATGCGCACCTGCGGATATGAGTAACGCTCGCGCTCCTCCTCACGCAGACTTTCGGAAATCGGATCTTCCAGCGTCGTCGCCGCGCCCACGCGTTCAGCGCGGCCAAAACTGGTTTTCACCGCGCGCTCGTTTTGGTCCACGGTGTAAATGCCCGCCGCGAGATAACGCACGAGGAACCAGCCAATGAAACCAATCACACAGCCTAGAAAAATAGTCATGGTAAACGCCTTTGTTCGCCATGCAATACCCACCGTAGACGAAACCGACAAGCTTAAAGAACGGTTTTAAAGCAAAACCAATATTCTACCGATCGGCGCAGGACGGCAGATTGTTATTTGCCTTCCGGCCGTTTTTGAATAGAAATAGACGCATGAAAATTCCCCGTTTATTTACCGCTTTACAGGTTTTGGCCTTATCCATCTCGATTGGAACCAGCGAAGCCCTTGCGGCCAACCCAAAAGAAAACGTAGGCCTGCAACTCTACAGCCTGCGCGACGCCTTCGCCAAAGACGTGCCGGGCACACTGGACAAAGTCAAAGCGATGGGATTCACCAACGTTGAACTCGCCGGCACGTATGGATTAACGGCGAAGCAGTTCAAAGCCGAACTCGACGCACGCGGTCTTAAAGCCGTGAGCGCCCATTTTCCTTTTGATAGTTTTCGCACCAACCTGGATGGAGTCGTTAGCGACGCTAAAATATTTGGCTTAAAATACGTTGGCTGCGCGTGGATTCCACATACCGGAGACACTTTCTCGGAAACCACCTGCCGCGAAGCGATCGAGGTATTCAATAAATCGGGCGAGGCTTTGGCCAAGCAAGGCATCCAGTTTTTCTATCACACGCACGGCTATGAATTTCAACCGCTCGGCAAAGGCACCCTGTTTGATCTCCTGATGCAAAAGACCAATCCCAAATTTGTCAGTTTGGAAATGGATGTTTTTTGGATTGCGCACGCGGGGCAGGATCCCGTGAAACTTTTAGACCAGTACGGCAAACGCTGGCAGTTGATGCATTTGAAAGGCATGAAAGAAACCACGCCGACAGGACTGCTCACCGGCCATTCTGATGTCACGAACAATGTTCCTCTGGGAAGTGGCAAGATTGATTATGCACCCATTTTAAACCACGCGAAAAAAGCCGGGGCCAAATGGTTCATTATCGAAGACGAATCTCCGATTGCCGAAGAGCAGATTCCTCAAAGCCTGCGCTATCTTGAAACCGTCAAATGGTAACAGCCCGCCATAAACGCAGCGTTTAACACGACTTTGCGCTTTTCTTTCAGCGACTCCGATTTACTCTGCGTCGCACTGAAATGGCTTTAAAACTGTTCAACACACTGTCGCGCTCGGTGCAGGAATTTTCCCCGCTCGACCCCGCCGGAAAACGCGTCGGCATGTATTGCTGCGGACCGACGGTTTACGACTTCGCGCATATCGGCAACTGGCGCACGTTTGTTTTCAGTGATCTCGTCCGCCGTTATCTCGAATTCAAAGGCTACGCCGTCACGCACGTGATGAACATCACGGACATCGAAGACAAAATCATCAAACGCGTGCGCGAGATGAAAACTTCGTTGCGCGAGTTCACCGGCAAATATGAAGCCGCGTTTCTCGACGATCTGAAGACGCTCAACTGCCGCCTGCCGCATCAAGCCCCGCGCGCGACTGAGCACATTGCCGGAATTATTTCGCTGATTGAAAAACTGATTGAACGCAACATCGCTTACAAAGCTGCGGACGGTTCGGTTTATTTCTCCATCGAAAAATATCGCGGCTGCGGCTGTAACTACGGCCAACTCGTTAAACTGAACTTCGACGAAATGCGCGTCGGCGAACGCGTGAAAAGCGACGATTACGCGAAAGAATCGCTCGCCGATTTCGCGCTTTGGAAAGCACGCGTGCCGGACGATGGCGATATTTTCTGGCCAAGTCCGTGGGGCGAAGGCCGTCCCGGCTGGCATATCGAATGTAGCGCAATGAGTATGACGATTCTCGGCCCGAGTTTTGATCTGCATCTCGGCGGCGAAGATTTGATGTTTCCGCATCACGAAGACGAAATTGCGCAAAGTGAAGGCGCGACTGGCAAGCCGTTCGTGAAACACTGGATGCACGGTGCGCACCTGCTCGTCGAAGGCAAGAAGATGAGCAAGTCACTCGGGAATTTTTTCACGTTGCGCGATCTGGTTGCGAAAGGATTCACTGGACGCGAAGTCCGTTATCTGCTGCTGACTGCGCATTATCGCGAGACGTTTAATTTTACCATCGAAGGTTTGCAGGGCGCGCGAACCGCTTTGGCACGAATTGATGAATGCCTGGGCAAACTCCGTGAAGCCGCTGGAACGCCGAGCACCCGCTCGGCCCGTGCCGATTTCGCCACAGAACAACAACGCGCCGAGCCGGTGCTCGGCGTTCCGTCTGAATTGCTCACCAACTTCACCGCCGCGCTTGACGAAGACTTAAATATTTCCGGCGCATGGGGCGCGGTGTTCGAGTGGGTGCGCGAAACCAATCGCCGCATCGCAGAAAAAACTTTAACACCAGTCGAAGCAGCCTCCGCTCTTGCGGCCTGGGAAAAGCTGGATTCCGTTCTCGGCATCGGCACCGCGCAGGAAACTCAAGCGCCAGCGGAAATAACCGCGTTACTCGAAGCGCGCCAGGCCGCGAAGAAAGCCAAAGACTTCAAACAGGCCGACGCCATTCGCGAGGAATTGAAAACCAAAGGCTGGGCGATTGAAGACACGCCCAAAGGACCGAGGCTCAAAAAACTATGAGCGCGATTATGATTCTCGTAAGAACATCCAACATCCAACATCCAACTCCCAACACTCAATTCTTCCGCCATTGGATGTTGAAGGTTGGGTGTTCGTTGTTGGATGTTTCCCCTGCTCCATGAAAGGTTTATTCATCACGTTTGAAGGCACGGAAGGCAGCGGCAAGTCCACGCAGATTTCGCGGTTGGCCGAGCGTCTGCGATCACTGGGACGCACGGTGCGCACCTTGCGCGAGCCGGGCGGCACGCTCATCGGCGAGGAAGTTCGTCACACACTTCAGCACAGCAAAGATAACGATGCCATGATGCCCGAGGCTGAATTATTGCTTATGAATGCCAGCCGCGCGCAACTTGTTCGCGAAGTCATCCGCCCTGCCCTCGCGGTCGGCGAAATAATTTTGTGCGATCGCTTTTATGATTCCACGACCGCATATCAAGGTTATGGGCGCCAACTCGATTTGCAGATGGTCAAAAATATTATTGATGTGGCCGTCGGCGAAACGCGGCCTGACCTGACGCTGCTGTTGTTGGTTCCGCCCGAGATTAGCGCAGAACGCCGTCTGGCGCGTCAATCCACGATGCCCTTTGTGCGGGACCGCATTGAAGAAGCCGGTCAAAGTTTTTTCGAGCGCGTGGAAAAAGGCTATCACTTGATCGCCGCCGCCGAACCGGAACGCGTGCGGACAATTGAAGCGACTGGAAACGTGGAAACGATCGCGGCGCAGATTTGGAAGTTGGTTGAGCCACTGCTCAAGTAGGAACGCCGGCCTCCGGGTTCGGCGCGTTGCTGGAGTCCAAGCTTCAGCTTGTTTTCGGAACACGCTAAAGCGTGGACTCCAACGAGCCGAGCTGGAGCTCGGCGCTCCGTCATCCAAATGTCTCTACATCCTCACACGGCTCCAGCTTCGCAATCGCCGCCATGATTTCATCCGCGACCTGCTGATAGATTTGTTTCAGCCGCGGTTTCGGACAAATTTTCGCTTCAGCGCGCAACGCGTCGAAGTTCATTGGGCGTCCATACTTCACCATCACCCGAT
>JBEEGR010000133.1:0-4020 GCA_041166985.1 Verrucomicrobiota bacterium
ACCTGCACCCGCTCCAGCCGTTTCACCAGATGGTTCTGGGATTCAAACAATCGCCGCACTTCGCGGTTTTTGCCTTCAGCCAGCTCCAGTTCGACGACGCTTTGCGCTTTGGTCGCGGAAATCAGGCGCGTCTTTTCCGCTTTCAACTTTTCGCCGTCGTGAAAAATGCCGCGGGTGAATTTCGCCAAAATTTCCGGTTCGACTTTGCCTTCCACCAGCGCGACATATTTTTTTCTCATGCCGTAACGCGGATGCGTCAGGCGCAGGGCGAATTCTCCATCATTGGTCAGGAAAATCAATCCCTCTGTGTCATAATCGAGCCGGCCAACGGAATAAAGATTGGTCCATTCCTTCGGCAGCAATTCGTAGATGGTCGGACGTTTGTGTTCGTCATTGCGGGAACAGACGCAGCCGCGGGGTTTGTTGAGGACGACGTAAAGCTTGCGTTTGGCCTGGACCGGTTTGCCATCAACGGCGACGTGGTCGTGAAGCGGATCAACCTTGGTGCCGAGCTGGCGAATGAGTTTGCCGTTGACCGTGACGCGGCCCGCTAAAATGATTTGTTCGCCTGCGCGCCGCGAAGCCACGCCGGCGTCAGCGAGAAATTTTTGAAGGCGAACGTTCAAAATCGTTACTCGTTGAATCGTTACACCGTTACATCGGCAGACGATTTAACGTTTCAACGAGTAACGATTTACGAAGGCTTACGCCTCGGGTTTGGTCTTGCGGAGGCCGGTGATCCGGTCGCCGTCTTTCCATTGGCCGCGTTTTTTGAGCAGTTCGGTGCGCTCAAAACGCTTGAGCACATTCCGTTTGCCGCCCAAAGTGGCAGCCGCGCGCAGACTACGATGCTGTGACATAAATTTATCCGTTAAATCGTTAAATCGTTAAAAAGTTAAACCGTTCAATCGGTTTCGCTCCCCGCCCAAAGCCAAGCGGACGGTGTAGATACCACAAGCCATGGGGAAATGCCAATGGTTAATTTGGACAAATGGCAAACGGGTTTTGGGAGTGAATGGAGTTTCGCTGGTTGTTTTATCGCGACGAAATTTCTGCGGGAGTCAGATAAGCGGTTAAACTGGCGCGCAATTGCTGGCGGGCGCGGTAAATACGCATTTCTACGGCTTTCGGCGAGCATTCGAGCACGGCCGCGATTTCCGCGTGCGATTGATCTTCGTATTCCGCGAGCACGAGCGGCGCGCGGAGTTCTTCCGGCAAATCGGCAATCGCCCGGCGCACTGCGGCGGTGCGTTCGTCAGTTTCGAGCGATTCGTGAGGCGTCGGTTTGGTGTCGGGTAAAATATTTGTGAGACCGTCGGAATCCTCGGTGTTCGATTCGAGCGAAACGTTCGGATGCCGCGTGAGCCAGCGGATGCGGTCGCGGGCGAGGTTGGTGGCGATGGCGTAAAGCCAGGTGGAAAATTTGTTCTGCGACTTAAAGCGGCGGCGGTTTTGATAGACCCGAACGAAGGTTTCCTGCGCGAGATCGGCGGCGGCGCTTTCGTTTTGCAGCAGGCGGATGAGGTAATGGAAAAGTTTTTCGCTGTGCCGCGCCATCAAGGCTTCGAGCGCGGCGTCGTAGTCCAGCGCGAGACGCTCCATGTCGGCCTGGTCCTGAGCATCACTCGGCGTGGTGTTCATGAGTGGCAGCTGGCGAATCGTGCGTCATGGAATTGTGTTCGGAACCGAGCGTGCGCTCCGTGACCCATGCGAGATAACGTTTGCCCTGCGCGGGCGGCATCGTTTGGCTGACGGCGTAAAAATGTTCGAGCATGGTTTTCTGGCAGGCGGTGCGCAGTTGCGCGGCTTCCTGCAATGCGTTTTCAATTTCCGGACTCACGGTGTTGGTTTGAGCCAGGAGTTTTGTCAGCTCGGCATTTTTGGCGTCAATTTTCGCGCAACGTTCAGCGCAGCCGCTTTGATAAGTTTCGTGAAGTTTTTGAATGCGCGCGAATTCTTCGTTCGACAAATGAAATTCGGTTTGCAACCAGGCCAGCTCGGGCATTGGCTTGCTCAACAGACAACAGGAGGAGTTGGAACTGGCGAAATGATACGAAGCGCCATACGCAATCAACGCGAGGAGCAAGCCACCGACCAGGATGAACCAGGGACGTTTCATTTTAATGACGCGGCATTTGATACGGGTCAACCATCTGCACGTAACGCGCGCTGAGCGTTTCTGAAGCGCGCTGCGAACTTTCATGCGCCTGCCACAAGCCGGCGGTCAAACCCGTGCACAATAAAATGGTCGCGTAGCCAGCCGCGAAGGAAGGGCGCATTGCCGATTGCGTGAGCCATTTCCACACGAACAACAGCGGATGAGCCGGGGCGGAATCTTCGAGCGCGATGCGGTGCCAGACCTGCTCATTGAAGCGCGGTGGCAAGGGCGATTCGTTTTTCCATTCCCGCAACAGTTTGCTCAAGATGGGATCGTTTGGATTTTCCGGTTTCATATCAGCAAGGGCGGCGAAGCGTCGCCGCCCGTTTTTACCTTCGATGTTTTGGTTAATTCGCGCAAGCCACAACACAGGCCTTGGTGGCGCAGCAGGATTCGGCGTTCGCGTACTTCAGCGACTCTTGCGCTTTTGGCGAGGCGATAGTTGTCACCTGCATTCTGGAGCAATGAGTGGCCGGTTTGCTGGCAGCGACATCAGATGCGGCGACGTTTTTTTGCTGGTTCAATACTTCACGCAGCTTTGGCGATGCGATAATGCCATCATCTTTAGTGACGATAGCGTAGTCAGTGGCGGCGACGGTTTTTTGTGAATCCAACATTTGGCGGAGCTTCGGGGAGGCACTTATTCCGTCATTAGCGATGGCTGGCACCCACATGGCCAGGACGAGTGAGGTGATCAGGAGTGATGTTTTCATTTTTATTCTTTCTTGGGAGGCAACTGTTCGCTGCCCTTGTTCTTAATACGCCGCCGCGAACGAAAACACTCAGGGAATTTTGAGCGTAGTTGTAACCGCGAATGCCACTGATAGGAAAAAACCTGCTGGGAGGAAGCCAACAATTATCCGCATCCATTTGCGTTCATCTACCGGTTAAGGCGCGAGCGTTGAATCCACTCGGAAAAATTGCGCGCCGGGTGAGGCGTCGAAAGTTCCGAGCCATTCGGTTTCCCAAAATGCGCCGGGAACGTTGGTGATGAGGTTCAGTGAAGTTAGATTCGTTCCGCCGGAGATGGTGTAATTAAACTTCGGCGTGCTCGGCCAGGTCAGACGTGTGCGTTTGTAGCCGGCGAGTTCCCACCACGTGACGTTCGCGCGAAACGGAAATTCGTTGAGAGCGGGATTGGTTCCCATGACTTGCTCGCGAGCGTTGGAGAAACCATCGCTATCGGGATCGTTTTTCGGGCCATTCGTGAGCGAGCCGAAATGAGTTGTTTCCCAAACATCATCCAATCCGTCGTGATCGGTGTCGGTGATCTGCGTGCCGCGAAGAATCAGACTCGCGCTGAGCACGGAACCGGTCGCGCCGGCGAATTCATCCGAAACAGCAACCGTCCACGTGCCCGCGCTGCTCTCGAAAAAATGATGCGTGGACCAATACGTCCAATCGGTTGGGCCGGGAGTCGGGTCGGTATTGTATTGTTGCAGCACGCTGCGGGTTCCTTGCGGCGAGATGAGTGTGATGCGCAGATTGCTGCGCACGGGATGGTCGGTTTGCACGCGCACACCAACCTGTTCGCACAGCAACGTGCTGTTGATCTGAAACGTCCGCTCAGCGCTTGTGAGATGAATGCGCGCGACGGCGGCGGCATTGGTCGAGAACAGAGATTTCAATGCTTCGCCATCGGTGTTGCCGATGAACACGGCGGGAATCGGAACGAATTCCGTGCTGGCCATCACAGTCAACACATCACCGCCTTGAGCTGGATTCACATTGGTCGAGTAATTATAAATCACAGCGAACGCAGCGCCGGCCTGGGCGGCGTTGGAAATTTTTACGCTGAAGTCAGCATCGCCACGCAGGATCAACGCGCCTTTGTTGGTAAGATTGATCGCCGGAACATTGGT
>JBEEGR010000134.1:0-3668 GCA_041166985.1 Verrucomicrobiota bacterium
ATCACCTGTTGCAAAATCGGCGCAACGGTTCGCAACAGAATCCAAGCTGGTGGCAGAAGCGCGCGTTCCAAATCTTCGCCTCGTTCGCCATCAAACCGGGATTGTGGTCAATCGCCGCGAAACTCGGGCGAATCGGTCAACGCCTTCAAGGTCTCGTCAAAGGAACGTTGCTCGATCCGGCGCGCGCCTGGACGAAAACCCGCGACCTGCCGCCGGTGCCGAAGGAAAGTTTTCGCGAATGGTGGAGGAACCGCTCATGACCGAACGCGAAAATATTTTAATCCGCATTCGCGAGGCGCTGTCGTTTGACAGCCCACACTCGGCTCACGCCTCATCGCTCACGAAACTGCCGGAACCGGCGGACCATCGCCGGGTTTTGCCGTTAGTGAGTTCATCGCCCGATGAACAATGGGCATTGTTCACCCGTAATGCCGCCGATTTGCGCGCCGATGTTCGACCTGTGAAGGACATGCCGGAGTTGATCGCGGAATTAAAACTGTTGCGCGACCGCAACGGCTGGAAACGCATCGCGACTCACGCAGGCGAATTGACATCTACAGCAACGCAGGCGCTGGGGTTGCCGTTGATCCAGACCGATTCCGCTTACGACAACAACGAACTCGCAATTTGCGACGTGGGCATCAGCGAATGCGACGCGCTCGTGGCGCAGACCGGGTCGGTGGTAGTCACGAATCGCAGTGCCGGTGGCCGGGCGCTTTCCATTCTTCCGCCGCACCATATCGTGCTGGCACGGCGCAAACAATTGGTGGCGGATTTGCCCGCTGCCTTCGCGGCACTAAAGGCAAAATATTGCGCGCATTACCCGAGCATGATTTCGTTTATCACCGGACCGAGCCGCACGGGCGACATCGAACGCATTCTCGTGCTGGGCGCGCATGGCCCGAAGCAGTTGACCATTTTTTGTATTTAACGATGAAAGAAAATCTCCTGAAATGCTGGTCACGCAACGTTTGTCCAAAACGACGGGCCAAATCATCACCGTGGATGGCGGCTTGCATGAAGCGTTTTTGCGATGAACAAAAGTGCGCGGCCAGCAGCCACATTGGTTTCGCCGTGAAATGAAAAAAGCTTCCTTGGCCGAATCCCGATTCATAGGATAACGGCGCATGTTGCATGACTGGCAAAGCTCAATCCGTAAATCGCAGAAAAACTGGCTAGTCACCGGTGTAGCGGGATTTATCGGATCGCACTTGCTGGAAACACTGCTCAAGCTTGATCAGGGTGTCGTCGGCCTCGACAATTTTTCGACGGGCAAAAAAAAGAACCTCGACGAAGTCAAAGCGTCCGTTTCGGAGCAGCAGTGGACACGCTTTAAATTTATCGAAGGCGATATCGCTGATGCCACCATTTGCCAAGCGGCTTGTCGCGACGCGGATTTTGTTTTGCATCAGGCCGCGTTGGGTTCCGTTCCCGCCTCAATGGAAAACCCGCTGGGAGCGCATCGGGCAAATGTCACCGGTTTTCTCAATCTGCTTGTCGCTGCGCGCGCCGCGAAAGTGAAGCGCTTCATCTACGCTTCCAGCAGCGCGGTTTATGGTGATGATCCAACGCTCCCGAAAATAGAAGATAAGATCGGGCAACCGCTTTCTCCTTACGCCGCGACAAAACGGATGGATGAAATTTACGCGGACACGTTCGCGCGCGCATACGGGTTTGCATTAATTGGATTGCGCTACTTCAATGTCTTTGGCGCGCGGCAGGATCCGGACGGAGCGTATGCGGCGGTGATTCCAAAATGGATTGCCGCATTGCTGCGGCGCGAGCCGGTTCACATCAATGGCACGGGCGAAACGAGCCGTGATTTTTGCTTCGTCGAAAATGTTGTGCAGGCAAATCTGCTTGCGGCCACGACGGAAAATCCTGAAGCCGTGAACCAGGTTTACAATGTCGCCGTCGGCGAACGGATGACGCTGAACGAATTGTTTTATCTGTTGCAAAACTCACTGCGGAAGCGCGACGCTACGTTGCCGGAACAAAAGCCGGTCTATCGTGAGTTCCGCGCCGGCGATGTGCTGCATTCGCTGGCGGACATCAGCAAAGCCCGGCGATTATTGAGTTACTCGCCCGGAAAAAAAACTCAGGATGGATTGGAACTCGCGATGGATTGGTATCAGCGGAATGCGATTTAACGCAAAGGCCGCTTCAACTTGCGAAAACCGGGAGGAGGAACCTTCACGATCTTCAGTCGAACGCTGAAGCGGCGAAAACTTTGCGCTCGGAATCAACGCGAGGCGAGCGCTTCGCTGCCGATGGGTTCAACCACGACAGGCACCAGGCCGAGATCCGGATGCGCGAGCTGGGTGAAGGCGGCATGTCCGAGATCAATGATGCGCCCATCCCGAACGAGCCTCTTCGCGGGACCCCGATCAGTGATGGTGACGAGCACGCTGCGTTTTCTGAATCCGTCATTGGTCGTCACGCGAACGAGAGTGCCTAAAGGATAAAACCATGAGGCGGCGGTAAGTTTGTCGGGATTAAATCTTTTTCCGTTGGCCATGCGTTTGCCGCGAAGTTCTTCTCCATACCAGGAAGCCACGCCTTGCGCTGGAACCACGCTGGCCAAAGCCGAACTGCCCAGCGAGATCAGCAAAATGCAGAACCAGAAAACTCGTTTCATATTTTACCTTTCCGAATATTTTCAGAGTGGTCCGCAGGTGAGCGTGGCATTAACTCACGGTCTCAAGTTATAAAGACAGACGCGGGAAATTAAATAGGGTGCATCCCCCAAAAAACCGCGGAAACCGTTCTAGGGTGTTTTGCTATGACCGGGGAGGTAATCGCCTACTTCAAATGGCTGGCGGATAAATTCTAGGATGCTGCCGCGTGAATACAACTCAGGCCCACACCAAGCATGTTTCCATCGGTATTATTGCCTGGAACGAAGAGCAGGCGATTCAACCGATGCTCGCGTCGCTCTTCCAGCAATCGCTTTTCTCCGGCCTAAGCAAACGTGGTCTTGCCTGTGAAGTGGTATGCATTGTGAACGGTTCAACCGACCGCACCGCGGAAGTAGCCGCCGAAATTTTGACCCGACAAAGCCTTGAACATGCTCACGCGGAAACTTTCACCTGGCGCGTCATGAATGTCCAGGAGCGTGGGAAAATCAATGCCTGGAATTTGTTCGTCCATTCATTCTCGTCGAAACAGGCGCAATTTCTTTTTCTGATGGATGCGGACATCATGATTCATCAGCGCGATTCACTGTGGAACATGCTGCGCGCTTTGGAGAACAACGGCGAAGCGAGTGTCGCGGTGGATCAGCCTTGCAAAGATATTGGGTTCAAGCAGAACAAAACACCGTTGGAAAAACTCTCGCTGGCCGCGTCCAGCATGACGCGGGCGGCGCGCGGACAACTTTGCGGACAGCTTTATTGCATTCGATCCGAAGTCGCGCGAAACATTTATCTGCCGAAGGATCTGGCGGCATGCGAAGACGGATTTATCAAGGCGCTGGTCTGCACCGATTTTCTGCGACACGCAGTTTGGCCGGGGCGCATCCAGCTTGTTAAAGAAGCGGCGCACACGTTCGAGGCTTACACCAAGCCCGCAAGTATTTTCAAAAATCAAAAACGCCAGATGATCGGCCAGACGATTGTGCATGTGCTGGTGGACGATTATTTAAAAAAACTGCCGTTGTCCAAGCGCAC
>JBEEGR010000135.1:0-4507 GCA_041166985.1 Verrucomicrobiota bacterium
TGGGCTGACGGAAAAATTACATCGCACGGTCAGCACCACACCGGACGGCGGCGAGCGGGATTTTCGGGAACTAATTTTGATTGATGAAATTTTTCGCCAGCGCAAACCGCTGCTGGCCATCTGTCGCGGGCATCAGCTTTTGAACATTGCGCTGGGCGGGACGTTGATTGTGGATATTCCCACGCAGGTGCCGACGCCAATCCGTCATGCGCGCATGGACAAACGGAGCGACATCGCTCATGAAGTGCAATTGACACTGCAATCGTTACTGTCCAAGATAACCGGCAAGCGGACATTAGGCGTGAACAGCACGCATCATCAGGCGGTGGGCCGGGTCGCCGAATTGTTGCAGGTGACTTCGACCAGTGTGGATGGAGTGGTGGAAAGCATGGAACTGAAACCCGAAGCGAGCCGCTTGCTTCCTTTCCTGCTGGCCGTACAGTTTCATCCCGAACGCCTGGCGGATCGTTACCCGGAACACCGGGCAATTTTTCGCGCGTTCACTCAGGCCTGTGTTCTGCATCGCAAAAAATAATTATGAAGGGCAACATTTTAGTCGTAGATGACGCCGCAGACATTCGCGAACTGCTCGCTACGGTTCTGCGCACCAAATACCAGGTCACTGAAGCCGAAAGCGGCGCGGCCCTTAGGAAAACTTTCTCCGATCCACAACCCGACGTTGTCCTGCTCGACATCAAACTTCCCGACGCTGACGGTCTCGATCTCTTGCCGCAGATTAAAAAGCAATGGCCGGAAACCGAAGTCATCGTGCTGACGGGCAACGCAACCTTTGAAGCCGCCGTGGAAGCCACGAAGCGCGGCGCCTATCATTTCCTCAATAAACCGTTTGACACACAAGGCCTGCTGGTCACGGTTGAACGCGCGCTCGAACACAAGCAACAGAATGAAGAAAACAGCACGTTGCGTCGCGCGCTCTCCACAATGAGCGGCGGTTCCACGCCGGTTTTCCAAAGCTCCCAGATTCAGGCCGTTGTGCGCACCGTGGAACGTGTTGCCCCCAGTGATGTTTCCATTTTGATCACGGGCGAAAGCGGTTCCGGCAAAGAAGTGATTGCCGACCTGATCCATGCGCTCAGCCCGCGGAGCAAGGCGCGCATTATCAAAATCAATTGCGCCGCGCTGCCGCGTGAATTGATCGAAAGCGAATTGTTCGGCTCAGTGAAAGGCGCGTTCACCGGCGCGCACACGGACCGCGACGGATTGTTTCGCCAGGCGGAAGGCGGCACGCTGTTCCTCGATGAAATTTCTGAGATGCCGATTGATACGCAAAGCAAACTGTTGCGCGTGTTGCAGGACCAGGAAGTGCGTCCGGTCGGTGGCAAGGTAAGCTACAAGACCAATTGCCGGCTCGTCGCCGCCACCAATCGCCGGCCCGAGGACGCGATCAAGGACGGCAAGCTCCGCGAAGATTTGTTTTATCGCATCAGCGCGATTTCCGTGAATCTCCCGCCGTTGCGCGAACGGCGCGAAGACATCATGCCGCTGGCCAATGCGTTCATGAAACGTTTCGTGGCGCAAGCCAATCAGCCGATTCGCGGTTTCACAACGGCGGCGATTGAGCGGCTTACCGATTTCAGTTGGCCGGGCAACGTGCGCCAGTTGCAGAATGAAATTCAGCGCGCTGTGCTGCTGTGCGAGAGCAATGAAATTGACTCGACCGACCTTTCCATCACAAATGTGAAGTCCGAAGCCGAGCAAAGCCAGGACACGAATTTCACCTTGCTGGAAGGCGTCGAGCGCAATGCCATCGTGAACATGCTAAAGGAAACCGGCGGCAACAAACTCGAGACCGCCAAACGCCTTGGCATCGGCCGCCAGACGCTTTACAACAAGATCAAGGGATACGGGATTGAAACTTAGGCTGGAGTCCCGCCTTCAGGCGGTTCCCGGATCGGTCAAAACCGGAACTCCGAACTAGAGATACCGCGCAATTCCTTCGCGAAACGAACCGGGTTTCAGTTCGAATAATTCCGCCGCCGGTTTTCCATTTCCGATGTTGTCTTCCTGCAACATTAAAACCTGGTCGCGATTCAAAGGCGGCGGTTTGTGAAGCAACTTTCCGAAAATAAATTCAAGCAAAGCGGCCTGGCATCGCGCCAAAGCAAACGGCACATGAACTTTCAAGCGCTTCCGTTTCAGCGCGGTGGAAATTTCATCCACGATTTCGTTCAGTGTGAAAGTTTTCGGACCGCATAAATCGTAAGTCTGCCGAATCGCTTCCGGTTTGTTCAGAGCTTTCACAAACGCGGAGGCGACCGACTCGACCGGCATGGGTTGGAATTTTGTTTGGCCCATTCCCAGGATCGGCACGATGGGTGAGCGCCGGATTATTTTTGCAAACAGATTCACAAAACCATCACCACGCCCGTAAATGATCGAAGGCCGAAAAATCGTCCAGTCCAGTCCGCTGTTGCGCACGATTTCCTCCGCCGCCCATTTCGATTTGTGATAACGCGACACAGTATTTGGCCGAGTGCCAAGCGCGCTCATGTGAATGAACCGGCGGACACCTGTTTTCTGCGCGGCCTTGACGATATTCTGTGTTCCAAGTGTGTGAACATTTTCGAACGTTTGCCTGCCAACCTCGCTGATGATGCCAACGAGATGAATGATCACGTCCATTCCCGCGCAAGCCTCCGGTAATGATTTTGAATCAAGGACGTCGCCGGAACAAAGCTCTCCGGAAAATTCTTCTTCAATCGCATAACAGACAGCGGAGTGACCGCGGCGCGACAGAAAATAAATTTCGTGTGCCGCGCGATGAAGTTCGCGCAGGATTTCCCGGCCTGCGAATCCTGTTCCACCGGTAACGAGAACTTTCATTGAAAGAAAAATTCCTCAGGCCACGTGCGCAAAGAACGCGACGCTAAAAATTCTTCGCGGACTTTGCGATCTTTGCGTGAGGCTACAGTTTGGCCAATTCGTCCCGCAGCAGTCGCACCAGTGGTTTGATGGTCTGCGCGCTGAATTCAAATGGCGAACCCGCCGCCTTGAACAATTCCGGCAATGGCCGCGAGCCACCGAGTTTTAGCGCCTGCTTGTAATCGTTTAACGCTTTCGCTTTGTTGCGTTTGGAATTGGCCCAGACCTGCAACGCGCCGAGTTGGGCGATGCCGTATTCGATGTAATAAAATGGATGTAGAAAAATATGAAGTTGCCGATGCCACAGATACGCGCGGCTTTGGTCGTAACCGCTCCAGTCCACTTCGCCGCCGAAACGATCCATCAAATCCAACCACGCGAGCGAACGTTCGGCGCGGGTGTGACCGGGATTCGTGTAAACCCAATGTTGAAATGCATCCACCGTTGCGATCCACGGAAAAATTCCGATGATGCCCTCCAGGTGCGTGCGCCGGGCGCGGTTCGCGTCGGGCGCGGAATAAAATTCTTCGAGGAATTCGTTGCCGAGCAGTTCCATGCTCATCGAAGCGACTTCGCAAAACTCAATCGGCGCGCTGCGATACGGATGCAAATCTTCATCGCGCGTGGCCAGAGCGTGAAAGGCGTGACCGGCCTCATGCAAAATGGTTTCGACGTCGCGTTGCAAGCCGATGGCGTTCATGAAAATGAACGGCACACGCGACTCGGCGAGCGTGGATTGGTAACCGCCGGGCGCTTTGCCTTTGCGATTAGCGAGGTCGAGCAGGCGCAGGTTTTGCATCCGTTGAAAGCCATCAGCCAGTTCGCGGTCAAGGCTGTTAAAAATTTTCTGCGTGCTGGAAACCATTTCACCAACTTCGACGAATGGCTTGAGTGGCGAGCGATTCAGCGGATCCACCGACAAATCCCATGGGCGCAGTTTATCGGTGCCGAGTTTCTTGCGACGTTCCGCGTGAAGTTCGCGCACGACCGGCATGATTTCTTTTTCGACCGCATCATGAAACGTCGCGCAATCGGCCGGCGTGTAATCAAATCGTCCGAGACGGCGAAAGGCGTAATCGCGATAGTTTTCAAACCCGGCATTCTTGGCGATCTGCTGGCGGATTTTAATGAGCTTGTCGAAAATCTCTTCGAACTTGTCTGACTCTTCCAAACGACGGTTGGCGACGAGTTCCCATGCTTCCTTGCGCAGGGCGCGGTCGGTTTCTTCGAGGTAGCGGCCCATCTGGACGAGCGTGCGTTCCTGTCCGCGAAAAATAACGGTGAGCGAGCCGCTGAGTTTTTGATATTGCTGGCTGAGTTTCGCGTCCTCGGTTTCCAACGCGACATTTTCCGGACGAAACAATTCCACCTGGACTTTCGTGTCGCGGATAAAAACTTCATAACGTTGCTTCGGCAGTTTTCCCAATTGCGAGTGGCCGATAAAAATTTGCGCGAGCTTGAACTGGCGCGGCTTGAGTTGCGGTTCAATGTTTTCGACGAAATGCAGATAAGCTTTTTCAGCCTCGGGACTGTCCGTGTGGCAGGTCATCGCGATGTAACGCTTGGATGATTCTTCATCGAGCGCCGCGCCGATTTCGCTCCAGTGAATGAGCCAGTCTTCCAG
>JBEEGR010000136.1:0-9279 GCA_041166985.1 Verrucomicrobiota bacterium
TTTCTTTGCCTTCGTAATGTGAGGGGCCGCCCGCCGCCAGCGCCAGAAACTGGACCAGATGTTTTTCCAGTATCGCAACATTCTGCGGACTGTTCGTCCACGTGACGGATTTGCCGCTGTGAATCGAAAAGCCTCCGCGCTTCACGTCCTTGCGTGACCAGTTGACGCGCGGGTCCTGCATCGCCCGCGGGGTGAAGTCGGCCACAATGTTTGAAATGCCCGCCTCGCCACCAAGCCGGTCGAAGAGCGCAAGCTTGCCCGCGACTTGCGCGGCCTGGTTGGTTCCGGTGGTCGGCGCGCCGTTCGTGTTGACGACGATGACCTTCGCTTTTTTAGACCCCTTCTCTCCGGCACCTTCGCCGGAGTTGCTCAGTTGTTCATCCTTGGCCATGCGTTGGCTGGCGCGCTGGTCGGCCTCGCGGCTGCCGGAGGTGAAGAAGTCGGTGCTTTGTTTTTCTTTTGCGCGTCCGCGACAACCGCCCGCAAGAATGAGCATGGTTGCGAAGAGTAAAACGGTGACGACGTGAACAGTGCGAACCCTTCGCGGGTTGCCGGTTTCGGTGATGGGTGAGGAATGCTGAGTTGTTTTCATGGTTTTAGTTCATTGAGCTGAGTCTGATGTGGAAAGGGATTCGGTGAAATCGGGCGCGCCAAACTGAAGGCCGTCCACCTTGTCCTGTCCATTCTCAAGGTGCGGCAGATAGGCGCGGACAAAAGCGTTGCGCAAAATATTGCCGATGGTCGCGAGAATGTCGGCGCTGGTGGTATTGGAAGCGTCGGCGGTAAATGGAATCAACGTTCCGAACTGATCGCGCGGACGGTTCTTGAGCAGATTGGTGGCAGCGCCCACGAGCGCTTGCCAGAAAAATTGGAGGACGTTGTCTTCCTGAATGTCCTTGGTCACACTGAAGACTTGCAGGTTGCGGAAGAGCGGTTTTACGTAGCCCGTGAGTTGACCTTCCTTCGAGTCGGCATCAATCACGAGGTCGAACCAGCCGCGTTTGAAATCAAATTTTCCGTAGGCGAGTGCAAGGTCGTTGATCTTGGTCACGTCCAGCCCGAGCAACCGCAGCGCGAGATGAAACGTGGGGCGATAGGAAAACGGATCGAGCGTCATCTTGAATTCCAGCTTGGCCTGGTCCATCGCCACCGCTTTGGCCTGAATGCTCGCGGCCAGGGGAACGGTTTCATTGCCGATGTTGCTGAGGTTATCAATGGAGCCTTCGACTTGTGTCAGGTAAACGTCGAGAGGTTTTGCGGTTTGATAGGCGCGGAAGTGAACGGAGCCCTCCCTGATAATGGCGCTGTTGATCTTGAACGGCGAAAGGTCGCGAATCATTTGCAACCACGGACCGCCGATGCCGCTTTGTGATTCGTCTTCGGTCGGGGCATCGACGAAGTTTATTTCCGGTTGTTCCATCAACACGCGCGCGACAATCCGGTGATGCAGCAACGCGTTCCATTCGAGGGCGAAGTCCACGCGCTTCGCCGCGAAGAGTGGAACGGGAACGTTGCCGGTGGTTTTGCTCAGGCGAATGTCCTGAATGGAATAAGCGCCGCGCCAAAGATGGATTTGAACCTGGCCGATTTTGCCGGAGTAAAGTGGATTGCGGTCGAGAGTGCGGTTGACGTAGTTCCGAACGAACCAAGGCAACATCGCGCGCGCAATCCCCAGAATGACAATCAGCACGAGCAGAATAAAAAGAAATGTGCGCAGACGATGACGCCTGCGATGAGGAGGATCACCGGAACCTCGTTTTTCTTTCATATCAAAACCCTATCGGCAAAGTCTAACTTCACGCGTCGAGGAGCAAATGGGGTAAAATCCCAGTTTGGAGTGAGTAGAAAACACGGCGGCGTGTAGCGCAGCCGTCTCGGCTGCGAGTTCTGGCCACGTCTCGCGGCCAGTTCCATTCACAGAGCGAGACGCTCCGTAAACCCGCAGGCGCGGACGCCTGCGCTACCGAAAAACCGCCGGGTTGCCAACTTCAACAACGTCGGTCAGACTGTTTGCACATGAGTAAACGGTTTTATATCACGACGGCGATTGATTATGTCAATGGCCAGCCGCATCTCGGTCATGCGTATGAGAAAGTCATTGCGGACGTCATCGCCCGCTCGCGCCGCAGCATGGGCGAAGACGTTTTTTTTCTGACCGGCCTCGATGAACACGGGCAAAAAGTCCAGCAGGCGGCGGTCGCTGAAGGAAAAAAACCGCAGGTTTATTGCGATGAATTTGCGGTCATCTGGAAAGCATTTGCCGCGAAATTAAATCTCACCAATGACGATTTTGTTCGCACAACCGACGCGCGCCACCAGCAAACCGTGCAGGCGAGTCTCGCAAAAGTGAACGCCGCCGACCAGATTTACACCAAGACATACGAAGGTTTTTATTCGACGAAGGAAGAAACTTTTCTGACCGAGAAAGATCGTCTGCCAGACGGAACGTTTGATCCTTCCTACGGCGAAGTGGTGAAGCTGAAGGAAGATAATTATTTCTTCAAACTCAGCGAGCAACAGCAGTGGTTGATTGATTACATCGAGGCGAACCCGACATTTGTTCAGCCCGACTATCGCCGCAACGAAGTGCTCGGCTTTCTGAAGAACAACACGCTGGAAGATTTGTGCATCAGCCGACCGGTCGCGCGCTTGAACTGGGGCATTCCCCTGCCCTTCGACGCAAACTATGTGACGTACGTGTGGTTCGACGCGCTGGTGAACTACATCAGTATTCCCGCCGAGCACGGCGACGAGAAAATTTCGGCAGCCCTCGGAGATTCAAAATTCAAAATTCAAAATTCAAAATTGGAACTATGGCCCGCCGATGTCCACGTCATCGGCAAAGACATTTTGAAATTTCACGCGGTCTATTGGCCGATTATGCTCAAAGCGATGGGACTGCCGCTGCCGAAGCAATTGGTTGTTCACGGCTGGTGGCAAAAGGACGGGCAGAAAATGAGCAAGAGCACCGGCAATGTCGTTGACCCCATCGCGGTGATTGATGAATGGGGCGTGGATGCGTTTCGTTTTTATGTTTTGCGCGAACTGGATATTGGCCCGGACGGAAACTGGACCGACGCCGGTTTCAAATCGCGTTACTCCGCCGAACTCGCGAACGGTCTTGGTAATCTGGTGAATCGTTCGCTTTCGATGTTGAAGCGTTATCGCAATGGCGTGGTGCCGGAGCGGTCGAACGAACTTTCCGGCGACGCGGAAAAAGCCATCGCCGAAACGCACGCGTTGCTGGAGCAAAATGAACTGCAACGCGCGCTGCAAACCATCTGGGCGTTCATCACGCGCGCCAATCAGTACGTGGACCAGACCGCGCCATTCAAGCTGGCCAAAGATCCCGCGCAAGCGAAACGGCTGGATGAAGTGCTCTACAATCTGACCGAGACATGCCGCGTGCTGGCGGTGTTGCTCTGGCCATTCTTACCAGGAACCGCGACAAAGATTTACGCGCAACTGGGTTTGAGTGGCGAGCCGAATAAATTTTCAGCGGCAGCGTGGGGCGGATTAAATGCGGGTCAACAGATTGGAGAACCTGCGGCGTTGTTTCCGAGGAAGGAATGATCATGAGCCAAAACGCCAAACGCTGGATAGTGGAATTTGTTTGCTGTTTTTTCGGACTGATGGTTTTGGACGACGGAACTTTTGTATCGATTTTAGCGGCGACGTTTTTAACCTTGGAAATCTCTCTGCTGTTTTTGTCAACGAACAATTTCTTCAGAAAATTTTGGGTTCCAATCGCTGCCTTCTTGTTGGTGTTTCTTGCGGTGTCAATTTTCGAGCCGCATTTTTTCTAGTTTTATTTCGGTAGATTCTCCAACGAAATATCCACGATCAAATCCGCCGCAATCTTTTCCAATTTCTGCCGAAGTTCCGCGACGTTGCAGGAGGGCGGGATGCTGAGTTTCGCAGTCGCCTTAAAAAGCATTTCGCCGGACATCGCGGCGCTGGCGCACTCGGTTTGCAGTTCTTCGACATTCACACCGAAACTCGCGAGCGTGTGGGAAATGTGCCGGACAATTCCCGGACGATCCTGCCCCACGATTTCCAAAAGCGTCGTCGGCCCCGGCGCTGCGGCTGGTTTTGCCTGGTCTGAATGCACTACAACCGCCAGGCCGCGCGTGTTCAATGCTTGCAGAGCGCTTGCGAGCAACTGTTCTTTTTCAACCGGCACTTCCACGCGCACGATGCCGGCGAATTGTCCGCCAAGGCGCGACATGCGGCTTTCCAGCCAGTTGCCGCTGTGTTCCGCGACGATGGCGGCCACCGAATCCACCAGACCGGGACGATCTTCGCCAATGACGGTCATTACCAGGGAATGTTGCATGGCAACTTTCTACGCGTTGAATCGGTTTCTGGCAAGCGACAGAAAAAAGGCCGGCTTGTGGCCGGCCTTGTGAATTTATAGCGAATGACTATTGCTGCTGTTGGCTGGAGCCGGATTCCTTTTGCGACTTGTCCGCTGCTCCGCCCATGCTGGAGGAGTCTTTAGTGTAGGATGTGATCGTGGATTGATCCACACCCGCCGAGCGGGCAGCTTTTTCCGCCTGCTGCAGATGGGCCTGTAACTTCGGCAGGATTTCCTGCGCGAATTGTTTTACATCTGCTTCCTGAATGTCCTGGGAGGCTTTCTGGAATTTTGCGATGTCGTCATGATGATCTTTCAGCATGGCGGTGGCGTAGGCTTTGTCGAATTCCGCCCCGCTCAGTTTTTCCAATTTGGTTTGCTGATGTTTCTGCGTCCAGCCGAGTTCCTGATCGAGCGTCACGCCGTGCGCCTGCGCGATGGCCTGTAGTTTTTGGTCGGCCTGCCGGTGATCATCCCGCAATTGCTCGGCAAGCTGCTTGATGTCCGCGTTCTGCGATTTTTGCTGAGCCAGCTCGGCCAGCGCAATTTCCGCGCGGTTGCCTTGGTTGGCGTCTTTGATAAACGCACTGGCGCGATGCGAAGTCGCGGAGGCGGTGGTGGAATCAGTGGTCGTTGCTCCCGCAGTAATGGTCGTGTCTGCGGCATGCGCGGTGACCAATATTCCGGTGGCCACCATTCCGGCAGCGAATAAACGTGTGAGTATAATTGTTGTTTTTTTCATTATTATTCCTTTCGTTGTGCCTCGAACCCTAAACGCCGTCTTTGAACCTCACAAATAGGGTACTTGCCTGAGTACGCCGGAATATTCTTTGCAGCTTCATCCGGCTGGCAGTTCCGTGCTTCTTGCAGCTAAAACCCGTGGCTAGGCCTAAAGCTGTCCACAATCGAGGCAAGGCCATTATCCTCCTAAAGAGGGATGAAGAGTTGCGAAGAAAACTCCACATTGCTTTGGATGAAAAAAGCTTATGGGAATTGGGGAAACAGGGACCGTGAGGCTCGTGGTGCGCATGTTCGGCAAAACATCCCCATCGCTCTTCCCGCAATCCATGGCAAATTCGAAACCCGGCCGCGCGACAAGCGTTAAACTGCCCCGGAAGGTATGGAACCTGCGGCACGTACTGAAATTTCAATCGTATTAAAATGAAAACCAACAAGCCCAGGTGGTTTCTGAAAAGTGATGTTCACGGTAGCGGCAGTATTGCTTGCGCGGCCTGGATAGTTTTCGCATCGGTGTCCGTGCTGCTGCCCGTCGCCCTGCCCGGCCAGCAATTGACGGTATTGACGAATTTAGGCCAGGTGCAGGCATTGTCCCTGGCGGACGGGAAAAAGGGGCGTCCCGTGAAATTGCAAGCCACCGTTACTTATTGCGATCCGGAATGGAGGATGCTGTTCATTCAGGACGAGACGGGTTCAACTTACGTGGAACGCCGTCCGCCATCGGATGATCCTTCATGGAAACTGCATGCGGGACAGTTGGTGAATTTGGAGGGAGTCATTTCGCCGGGCATTATTCAATGCGATATTAAAGAGCAAACTCTCGAGGTGGCCGGTCAAGGCAAGCTGCCCGTTCCCTGGTTGTTGAACAGCGAAGAATCCTTCAGCAAGGCGCGCGATGCCCGTTGGGTGAAGACCGCCGGTTTCATTTCCGAAGTCGGGAGGGAAGGCACCAAATTTGTTTTTGACCTGCAAGTGCGGCCGGACAAAGCGCTGAGAATATTTGTGCTGAACGCGGATGCGACCTCCGCGAAGGAGTTGGCAGGAATGATGATCGAGGCCACTGGCGTTCTCGGGCTTGATCTTGATGCCGATCGCCGCCCCACGGGCAAAAACATAATTTGGATGATGGACCTGGAGAGGATTCAAAAAATACGGCTGATACCGGTCATGGCTATCGGCGATCTGTCCGCATTGCCGCGTAATCAATCGTCCAACGCTCCGGTTCGCGTTCGCGGCAATGTCGTCAGTCAGCGTGCGGGAAAATTTTTGGTTGTGCGCGACAGTTCGGGCAGCGTGACGGTAAACTGCAACGCGTCGGTTTTGCTTGGCGACGGCAGTCCAGTTGAAATTTTTGGGTACCCGGAGCATCAAGGAGACGCTTTCGTTTTGAACCATGCAATCGTTAAGGGGCCGGATTCCACGCCGACGGTCCAAAATACCAATTCATTAGCGACCATACCCACCGCAGCAAATACCAATCTCTCTGAACTGACGCAAGTCGTCCAGATCCGCACGCTTCCGGTTTCGGAGGCGGTCCGCGGTTATCCGGTGCGAATCACGGGGATTTTGACCTATAGTGATCCGGTTAGTTCGACCCAGTTCATCCAGGATGATTCGGGCGGCATCTTTGTTGATCTCAAGCGGAAAAGATTTGATGCGCTGCCCGGGGTCCGTCAAATGGTGGAAATCCTCGGCTTCAGCGGGCCTGGAGATTACGCGCCGGTGATTGAGGCCGAGCAAGTGCGGGAGTTGGGAGAGAATTCTTTTCCGAGACCGAAGATCACCACGGTTCAAGCTTTAATGACCGGGGGTGAAGACAGCCAATGGGTGACTCTTAATGGCGTGGTGCGCAGCCAGTCTCTGGAAGGAAGCAATACCGTCCTGGTCATTTCAACCGGGGACGCGATGGTGAGCATCACGGTGCCGGATGCAACGAAACAACCACCACCGAAAAATTATGTGGACGCTTTGGTGGAAATTCAGGGCGTATGCGCGACCATTTTCGATGACCAACGGCGGTTGCGCGGCATCCGGCTTTATGTGCCGAATTGGGAGCAGGTCCGGGTGGAGGAAGCCGCGCCCGAGGACGCTTTCACGCTTCCGTTGCGGCCCATCAGCGAGTTGCGCCAATTCCAGGTTGGGACCGGCGGCCTCCACCGTTCCCGCATTCAAGGAGTGTTGCTCTTGTATTTGTTAGACGGCTCATTCTATGTGCAGGACACCACTGGCGGTGTTTTGGTTCAGGCGCAAAAACCCATGCCTTTGATCAAGGCAGGCGAGGCGGTGGAATTGGTTGGTTTTCCTTCGGTGATGAACAAACTTCCCGTCCTGCAAGAAGCAATCGTAAAACCAGCCACAGGGGGAAAACTCCCGAAACCCGCTCAATTGTCGCCGGACTCGCCGCTTAATGAATCTCTTCATGGCACTCTCGTCCACTTTCAAGGGCGCATCCTGGGTCATTCCTCGAGTGTTGTTCAGGAATTGTTGACCGTGCAGTTTGGCCAATGGGTAACGGACGCCGTCCTGGAAAAGAAAGAAGCTGCGGATCAACTGGCCGGAATCGCTCCCGGCAGTATGGTCAGCCTGACGGGTGTTTATGCGGCGCGCCTGGACGACAACCACCGAATCCAATCATTCCAACTTCTATTGCGATCCTCCCAGGATATCACTCTGGTCTCGCGCCCGAGTTTTTGGACGGCACGGCACACATTCTGGTCGTTGGGAACGCTGGGAATCGTAGTCGCGTTGGCGCTTGGATGGGTCCGGGTATTGCGAAAACAAGTGCAGCAGCAAACAGGAAAACTGCGAGAGGAAATCGAGGAGCGCAAACGCATGGAAGCCAAAGCTGAAAAGACCCACAAAGAATTGATGGTGGCGTCCCGTCAGGCGGGTATGGCTGAAGTTGCCGTTGGCGTGCTCCACAACGTGGGCAATGTCCTCAACAGCGTGAACGTTTCCGCCAACCTCGTGACCACGCAAATCCAGCGATCCAAGGCCGACACTGTGGGACGGGTGGCCGCTTTATTGGAAGAAAATGCCGCGGACCTGGGCGACTTTTTAACTCGCGACTCCCGGGGGCTGCAACTGCCGACGTTCCTGGCGGAACTGGCGAAACATCTGGCCGAGGAACGCGAATTGGTCGTCAAGGAATTGTCGTCTCTCACTAAAAATCTCGAACATATCAAAGACATCGTCGCGATGCAGCAAACCTATGCCACCGTCATGGGCTTGACGGAGACGGTTAAAGTCTGCGACCTGGTGGAAGACGCCATGCGCATGAACGCAGGTGCGCTGGAGCGACACCACGTGGAGCTTGTGCGCGAATGTGCCAGCGACCTGCCCGAGATAACCGTGGACCAGCACAAGGTGCTGCAAATTCTTGTCAACCTGATACGGAACGCAAAACACGCCTGTGACGAATCCGACCGAACCGACAAACGCATCACGGTGCGCGCCGTCAAAGACAACAACCGGATCAAGATTTCAGTGATAGATAATGGAGTAGGCATTTTTCCGGAAAACCTGACGCGCATCTTCAACTACGGATTTACGACGCGAAAGAGCGGCCATGGTTTCGGCCTGCACAGCGGTGCATTGTTGGCCAAGGAAATCGGGGGAGCGCTGGCCGGGCACAGCGATGGGCCGGGCACCGGCGCCGTCTTTATCCTGGAATTGCCGCTGCAACCGAACGGCAGCTAGTGTTTGGGCCGGACTGTAGAAACGCAATGGCTTGATGAAATCGCGCCAATGATGAAGCGCTAGCTTCGCCGGTTTAGAACATTCGACTCCTACCCTTCAGGAAAGCCTGGCCATTCATCAGTTCCTTATAGATTTGGGCTCCTCACCCTATTTGATAAGCCGATGGGGAAGAGTGGATGTTGCAGCAGAATTCTTTTGCATCAATCGACATCCAGAAAAGGAACAAGAAAATGAAAATGAAACTATTTATGATCACCGTGTTGTCGGCCCTGGGAATGGCGGCGCATAGTCAGGTCGTCGGGCCGTACAGCGCCACGCCGGGAGGTGAAACCCCAGTTAATTCCGCTGGCCAAACTCCTACCACCAGCCCGGGTTTGGGTATGGGAGCCAATAATTTCGGAATTGCCAGCAACTCACCCGGTCTTGGGAGCAATACGTTTGGCATGGGCACGAATCAATTTCAAACCAATGCCCTCACGCCAACG
>JBEEGR010000137.1:0-5953 GCA_041166985.1 Verrucomicrobiota bacterium
GGTATTCATCCACCAGGGGCGACAATTCCTGGGCCACGTGCATCCGCAGCAGCGACAATTCCCACAGCTTCCGTTGCAACGTCTGGTACTGCCGCACACGATCCCATTCGCCGATGACATTTTGCAACGAAACCGACGTACTCAGCGCCGCGTCGTTGCCCTTCACACGAACCTGCACCGGCGCGCGCAACGCCGCGTCCATTTTTTTCAAGCTTTCTTCGTAAGTCCACAACTGCGTCAAATCGCGTCCCGTAAATTGCACCACCTGCAAGGCCCACCATTTTTCCACGTCAATCGGTTTGGGAAACTGCGAATGAAAGGCGTCGTCGAAAGCGAGTTGCCAGTTCAGGCGTTGCGGCAGTTGCTCCAGAAAATTGCGCAAACACTCCGGTCCATTTTTCACGCGCAACAATTGAGTGACGAACAATTGCGCGCAACTGCGATACACCAGGCTGCCTTCGCCGGACAACTGGTCCTCGGTTGGCCAGCTTAATTCCTGAAACGTCAGCGGCGGATGTGAATTCAACACTTGTTGCGCCTCGGCCAGCGGATTGGGCTTGCGCTGGTTCACGCTGACGCGGGTGACGGTGACACCGTTCTCATAAAAACGCGGCGGCGGCAGAATAATTTCCATTTCGCTCAACGCGAGCAATTGCCGGGACAATCCATCGGCGAGCCAGCCGGGAATTTCGGCCGAACGCGTGGCATTGCGGTTGGCTATCTCCAGCAGCAGCACCTGCACGATGGCTTCCACGAAACGATTTCGCTCCAGCACGTCGGGAAGTTCCACGCGATAATTCCAGGCGCCGCGATCTCTTTCAGTGATGATGGTGATCGACTCATTCGCCGAAAAAGCTTCGTGTGGCTTGAGAATAATTCTCCCCTGCCACGACGCGGGCGCATTCAACTCCCGATACAAACTCTCTTTGATGCGTTCGCAGGAAACGGCGAGCAGTGTCGGTTCCAGCGCGATGAAATCGAGGTTGGTGGCGACGCCCGGAAACCGCGCCGCCAAAGTGGTCGAGGAACCACCGAACACCACGAACTGACCCGACCGACTCCGCGTCACCGTCAGATTCAGATTGGTCGCCACGCCCGTTGGAAACTGCGCCGCCGCGGCGCTGCTGATGGCGGCAAGAGCGAGGGCGATGGCAACTGTTGTTTTCATGAAACTGGCGTGGGCCAGTCGGCGTCAGGATTTGGTTTTGGCCGGCTTACTTTCGGTTTTCGCCGCGGGTTTGCTTTCGCTCGCCGGCGTTTTGCTTTCCGATGATTTGGTTTCGGCCGGCTTGGACGCCGCCGAATCTTTCTTCGCGGCCTCTTTGTATTTATCGCTGCGATAATCAGTGATGTAAAAACCGCTGCCTTTAAAAATCAGACCGGCGCCGGAACTGATTTTCTTTTTTACTTTGCCTTTGCCCCATTTTTTCTGCGCGCAAAGATCTTTTGGACAAACCGTGATTGGCTTGTCCGACATGGATTGAATTTTTTCAAACTCATGCCCGCATTTCGAGCAAACGTATTCGTAAGTTGGCATAGTTGGATAATGTAATAGCAGACGCGCGTTTCGGGTCAAGAGTTCACCCGCCGATACAACTCATCGAACGCGACGCGGGCACGAAATCGGCCTCGCCAATATGATGTCGCGCTTCCTTTTGCCAGACGACGCCTTTGAGCCATTCGCCGATTTCATCGTCGGAATTTCCATTGCGCAAGAGCGAGCGCAAATCGTGTTCCGCCACGCTGAACAGGCAGGTGCGGATTTTTCCATCAGCCGTCATGCGCAGGCGATTGCAATGGCCGCAAAACGGTTCGCTGACCGGCGCGATGATTCCGATCTCGCCGCGTTTGTCGCCGAACATCCAGCGCTTGGAAGTGGAAGAAAGATTTTCCGAAGCCACCGGTTGCAAATCAAAGCGGCTTTGCAGACGCCGCAAAATGTCACCGCCGCTCATGACCATTTCCTTCTGCCATGCGCGGGCAGAATCGAGCGGCATGAATTCGATGAACCGGAAGCTCAAGTCGCGTTCACGCGCAAATTCCGCGAGCGATTCGAGTTCGTGATCATTGATGCCGCGAATAATGACGGCGTTCACTTTGACGGGCGAGAAGCCGAGTTCCTGCGCGAGTTGAATGCCTTCCAGCACTTCGTTGAGGCCGTCGCGGCCGGTCATCTTTTTGAAATTCTCGCGGTCAAGCGAGTCGAGGCTGAAGCTGATGCGGTGCAACCCGGCTTCACGCAGCGCGCGGGCTTTCTCGCGAAACAAAAACCCGTTGGTGGTCATCGCAAGATCTTCGATGCCGGGAATTTTCGCGATGCGCGCGACGAGGTCTTCGACGTTGTGGCGGAGAAGCGGTTCGCCGCCAGTAAGCCGGATTTTTTTGATGCCGAGGTCAACCGCGATGCGCACGACGCGTTCGATTTCTTCAAAGCTGAGAATGTTCGTCTTGGGAACCCACTGTTGTTTAATCGGCGTGGAGTTCGGCAGGCTGGCCCAGCGACCGCGATAGAAATTTTGCGCCGCTTCGGTTTCCGGCAGGCAATACAGGCACCGGAAGTTGCACCGGTCCGTTATGCTCACTCGCAGGTCGCGCAAAATGCGGCCATGCGAATCCGTGAGCAGATTGGCGCGGATCATTTTGGGGCGGGCGCGCTGGCGGGAGAGTTTGTGGGCGGAATGACTCGGACGCTGCCATCCGCGTTGACTTCCACGTTCAAATCGTAATTTGGCCGGGCCGGCTGCGCGTTGGTGTTGTTGGCTTCGGCGGGAGTGGGCGTGGATTTTTGCATCAACTGTTGCGCGCCCTTTTGTTCGCTGCGCGTGAAGAGTCCCTGGCGAATCCATTCCAGTCGGCGCGAAATGTTCAGTTCTTCCTTAAGCTTGACGACCTGTGCGCGAAGGATGGTTAAATCGTTGAACTGGCGTTCCAGTTCCGCCTTTTCCGACATGAGCCGTTGCAGTTCTTTTTCCAAAAAGGCTTTGTCACCTTCCGACGTAGCCAGTTTCTTTTGCGTGTCTTCAATCTGCGAGGTGAGATTTGTGATCGAGGTGCTCAGGTCGGCGGTGCGCTGGTCGAGCGCCTGATTCTGGGCTTCGAGTTCGGAAATTTTCGCGTCGCGTTTGGCCACTTCTTCCTGGGAGGCTTTGAGTGAATCTTCGGTCTTGGACAAGTTGCCGGAAACGTCCGTCAACTTGTTGCTCAACCCGATAACGTCATTCAAGCGCGCACCCAGATCATTGGTGAGCAGCGTGTTCACCTGGATCTGTTCATCCAGGCTGGCGCTGGTCTTGACCCATTTGTTGGAATAATTGCCGATGATTTCGGCGTCCGTGTTGTGCTGGGTGGATGACCGGTTGTGATTTACGAACAAAGCGATCACCAGACTGACGCAAATCAAAATTAAAACGATTAATCCCATTCGATTTCTCATAGCCTGTCCAAGATGCAGGTTGCTGCCGGGTTTGGCAAGTATCCGTGCTGCCCGGGACATGGGTTTGTCACCGGCTTGAATTAAAAACTTTTTGCCCATAGATTGTCGGCATGAAGATTCCGCGCGAAGCGCCGGTGATGACTCTCCCGAATGCGACGTTGTTTCCCCAGGCCCTGTTGCCGCTTTATATTTTCGAACCGCGCTACCGTCAAATGCTCGCCGAAGCGTTGGAGTCCCATCGCATCTTTGCCATCGCCATGCAGAAACCCGGCACGACGCGCGAAATTCCCTCGCCGATTGCCGGATTGGGATTGATCCGCGTTTCGGTTGAACACGGCGATAAAACCTCGCACCTGATTCTACAGGGGCTGGCGCGTGTCGAACTCGGCGAAACCGTCCGCTACAAACCGTATCGCGTCCAAAAAATCCGCGCGCTGGCCACGCCGCCCTGCGACACAGTCGCGGCGGATGCGTTGCTGGCGAAGGTGCGCGAGCTGTTGCAGGAGCGGATGCAGCTCGGATTGCCGTTTCCGCCGTTTCCCTCCGCAGCGCCGTCCATTTCCGCGAAGGAAGTTTTGAAGTATCTCGATTCGATTGAAAATCCCGAGCAGGTCGCGGACCTCGTTTCGTGCGCCGTGCTGGCGGGCGCGAATGAGCGGCAAACCATTCTCGAAACGGTGGACGTCGAAAACCGGTTGCGCTGGCTCATCAAATTTTTGCTGGTGGAAATCAAAAAGGGACGCAAAGGTGGCAAGGCATGAGTGAAACCAATCCTTCCGAACACGGCGAAATGAGCCGGGATGAAATGATGTCCGCGCTGTTCGCGCACATGGTCATCCAGCAATCCAACATGGCGATGATGTTGCTCGGCAAAGTGCCGCATCCGCAGACGGGCGAGGCGATGCAGGACCTCGAAGCGGCGAAGCTGTTCATTGATCAACTCGAAATGCTCGAAGCCAAGACCAAAGGCAACCTCACGCCGCAGGAGCAGCAACTGCTCAAGCAAAGCCTGATGTCGTTGCGCATGGCGTTTGTGGAAACCGTGGAGTCGCCGCAAGCGGAAAAGAAAATTTCACCGACCATGGAGCCTGTGACACCAACGCCAGCGTCGGAGGAAAAACTGGTGACGCCAGAAGAAAAACCCACGGCCGCCGCCGAAGACGAAAGCCGGAAAAAGTTTTCCAAGAAGTATTAACTCGAAAAAGGAGCGCGGCTGTGTCGCACACCAGCCGCAGCGCATGGCGAATCCAATGGTACTGGATTTTTTCAATGAAAGTTCCATGGCAAAGCTGCTGCGGCTGGTCGAGGACGACACAGCCGCGGTCCTAAAATTAAGATTTTCGCTTCCTGGCGGGGTGGAACTCTCGGTCGCGAAGACGCAACACCAAACAAAAAAGCCCGGCTTGCGCCGGGCTTGAAAGTTTTATGGCCTCGCTTATTTGGCTGAAGGTTTATTCGTGGTCGTGACGACCGGAGCGCTGTTGGAACTGATTCCCATGGCGGGTTCTTCTTCCAGTTCTGATTTCGCCGGTTTTAGGCGTTCGTCCAGGATTTCCACTTTCGCCTCCTTCTCCAGTTTTTCCATGTAATCCGGAATTTGTTTCTGCATTGCCTGCTGCGTCAGACCTTCCTTGAGGTCGGTTTTGACTTCGTCAAACGCCAGCTTTTTTGCCGGGAATTTTTCGTACAGCTTGATGATGTGATAGCCGAATTGAGTGGTGACAATGTCGCTGACCTGATTGGTGCCGAGAGAAAACGCGACGGTTTCGAATTCGGGAACCATCTGGCCGCGCGGGAATTTGTATTCGCCGCCTTTGTCTTTCGAGCCGGGGTCTTCGGAATATTGTTCGGCCAGCTTCGCAAAATCCTCACCCGCTTTGGCGCGCTTCAAAAGTCCTTCGGCCTGTTTTTTCTTTTCGGCTTTTTTGTCGTCGGCCAGCGGCTGGCCCGTCGCGTCCTGGGTCATCAGGAGAATGTGCGCGGCGCGAACCATCTCGGGTTGTTCAAACCGGGCGGCGTGCTCATCGTAATATGTTTTCGCTTCTTCGTCGGAAACGCTCACCTTAAGTTCGCGTTTCAAAACCGCTTCCGCCGTGGCTTCTTCGTTCAACTTGGAATTCAGTTCTTCGCGGGTCAGGCCGACGGATTTCAAACGTTGCGTCAGCAGTTCCTCGGAGCCGGCCTTGGTTTTGATTTCGGCGATGCGTTTGTCAGCGGATTCTTTGCCGGCGGCCTTGTCCGCAGCGGTGGCCTTCGCGTTCAACAGCGCGACCTGGATGAGCCGTTGCAACACTTGTTGTTCGAGCATCATCATTTGTTCCGGCGGAACCGACCGTCCGCTGGCGGCGGCGCTGGATTTGATTCCGATCAGGGCGTCGTCCAATTGGGCGCGCGTGATGGAAACGCCGCTGCCCTTGGCCACGACGGTATTGAAAAGGTCGCTCGTTTTGATCGGGGTTTTCACCGTCGCGGCGGAATTGGTGCTTGCGGGTTTATCAGGCGTAGCGCCCAAAACAACCA
>JBEEGR010000138.1:0-5115 GCA_041166985.1 Verrucomicrobiota bacterium
CGAGCCATGCAAAAGCCAGGTCTTGGTGCGTCTTCCGGGTGTGCTTGACATACAAGGTAACCGGGATTCCGACCGCACAAAAAATGAGGATCGCGCTGCCATACACAACTGGCCTGCGAACAGTATGGACGGATCGTGAAGAAAAGCGGCGCAGCCAACCCGTCCGGATGCTCCACACGAAAGCCCAAAGGAGTGCCACGCCAACGCTACCCAACCACATTGGAATGATAAGCCCGTTTGGACCACCTGTTCCCGATGGTTCGTAACATAGTTGGGCCGCAGTGTGGAACACAGCAATGCCAAGGCTGAGCATGACCACGCCAGCTAGATGCCAGCGCAGCAGCGCAGCAAATTGACGCAGCAGATACCAAGTTGAAATGAGTATGGGAATGAAGAAGACCGGATATGCAATCGTCACCGTGCCTTCACCATGCATTCCGTCTAACACCACGGCAATCGTGCCGCTCAAAACGAGAAAGAGAGCAAGACAAACATAACTGACGCGGCGAAGCATTGCGGATTCCTTTTCCCTCTGCCGAAAGAACGCTTCCGCAACCACGAGCCAACTGATAACTCCCGCGCCACCAGACATCAAAACCATATCAAGCCAGTGACTGAAGACTTCACTCGGATTGCCGCCCCAAAATTCTCGGTAGTGATCGTAATTATCAGCTATCCCGAGCTGCTGGTGATTCAAGAAAGTGTAAGCCGCGATAGCCGCCGCAAACGGAATAAGCAAAATGACAATCATTCCAAGTGGCATCCGCCATTGACACTTTGCAGCATTTTGCATAGTAGCTTCGATTGCGATTTACGTCTGTGCGTTCAACAATCGCAGAGGTTAAGCTCCGCGTCTCTCCTCTTCGCAGTTCAAATCATTTTGACTTGAAGATCAGGCCATCACCATTCGCTCCGACTTTAATTTTATCTCCTGGTTTGAATTCACCCGCCAGCAGCTTCGTCGCGAGCGGGTCGAGCAGGTGTTCCTGAATCGCGCGCTTGAGCGGGCGCGCGCCGAATTGCGGATCGTAGCCTTCCTCGGCAATCAATCGTTTGGCCGAGGCATCCACTTCGAGCGTGAGATTTTGTTGCGCGAGACGTTTCTCCACGCCTGCCAGTTGAATGTCCACGATGCGCGCCAGTTCTTTTTCGTCCAAGCTTTGGAAAATGATGATGTCGTCCACGCGATTCAGAAATTCCGGGCGAAAATGTTTTTTCAACTCGGCTTTCACCTTGTCTTCCATCGCCTGATGCGCTGACTTGTCCGTGTGGCCGTCCAGAAAATATTCCTGGATGATTAGCGATCCGAGATTGCTCGTCATGATGACAATCGTGTTCTTGAAATCCACCGTTCTCCCCTGCCCATCCGTGAGCCGCCCGTCATCAAGCACCTGCAACAACACATTGAATACGTCGTGATGCGCCTTCTCGATTTCGTCAAACAGGATCACCGAATAAGGTTTGCGGCGCACGGCTTCGCTCAGTTGCCCGCCTTCTTCATAACCGACATAACCCGGCGGCGCGCCGATCAGCCGCGCAACGGTGTGTTTCTCCATGTATTCGCTCATATCAATGCGAATCATCGCGTGCTCATCATCGAACAAAAATTCCGCCAACGCACGAGCCGTCTCCGTTTTGCCAACGCCGGTCGGCCCGAGAAAAATAAATGAACCGATCGGCCGATTCGGCTCCTGCAATCCACTGCGCGAACGGCGAACAGCATTGGACACCGCTGCGAGGGCCTCCCTCTGGCCGATGACGCGTTGCTGCAAACGCTCTTCCATCTTCACCAGTTTTTGCCGCTCGCCTTCCAACATGCGCGTGACGGGAATGCCCGTCCACGTCGCCACAATTTTGGCGATGTCCTCATCGGTGACTTCTTCCGAAAGCAAACGTTGGCCGGTCGGTTTGTCTTTCAATGTTTTTTCCGCCGCAGCAAGCTTCTGTTGCAACTCGGGGATGCGTCCATATTGAATTTCCGCCGCGAGATTCAAATCGTTTTTGCGCTGCGCCTGTTCCAATGCAATCTTCGCCTCTTCAATCTGGCTGTTGATGATGCTCGCCGCGTTGATGGAAGCCTTTTCGTTCTGCCACTGCGCTTTGAGCTTCGTGGATTGCTCCTTCAGATTCGCCAAATCCTTTTCAATCTTTGCCAGCCGTTCGCGCGACGCGGCATCTTTTTCTTTCTTCAACGCGTTCTGCTCGATCTCCAATTGCAGAATCTGCCGCTCCAATTGATCAATCTCAATGGGCATCGAATCCAGTTCCATGCGCAATCGCGATGCCGCTTCATCCACGAGATCAATCGCTTTGTCCGGCAAAAAACGGTCGGTGATGTAACGATGCGAAAGCGTCGCCGCTGCCACGAGCGCCGTATCCTGAATGCGCACGCCGTGATGGACTTCGTAACGCTCCTTGAGTCCGCGCAAAATCGCAATGGTCGCTTCCACGTTCGGCTCCGTAACCATCACCGGTTGAAAACGACGTTCCAGCGCCGGGTCTTTCTCGATGTGTTTGCGATACTCGTCCAGCGTCGTCGCGCCAACGCAGCGTAATTCACCACGCGCAAGCTGCGGCTTCATGATGTTCGCCGCATCGGTCGCGCCTTCCGCCGCGCCTGCGCCGACAATCGTGTGCAGCTCATCAATGAAAAGCAAAATCCGCCCTTCGGCTGCGACGATTTCTTTGAGGAACGCCTTGAGCCGGTCTTCAAATTCTCCGCGATACTTCGCGCCGGCAATCATCGCGCTGAGATCCATCGCCACGAGCCGTTTGTTCTTGAGCGATTCCGGCACATCGCCGCTCACAATGCGTCGCGCGAGTCCTTCCGCAATCGCTGTCTTGCCGACACCGGGTTCGCCGATGAGCACGGGATTGTTTTTCGTGCGGCGTGTCAGCACCTGCATCACGCGGCGGATTTCTTCATCGCGGCCAATGACGGGATCAATCTTCCCCTGCTTGGCCATCGCAGTCAGATCGCGCCCGTATTTTTCGAGCGCCTGAAATTTGTCTTCTGGATTTTGATCGGTGACGCGTTGATTCCCGCGCAAGTCAGCCAACGCGCGCAAAACGAGATCGCGTTTGAGTCCGTGCGTTTGGAAAATTTTCTTTAACGAGGTATCGGCTTCATCCATCAAACCGAGCAACAGATGTTCCGTGCTGATGTATTCGTCCTTGAGCTTGGTGGCTTCCGATTGCGCAGCCTCGAGCGCCTTCTTCATGCTCGGGCTTATGAAGGCGTCACCCGCGCCCTGGACTTTGTGGCGTCGCGCCAATTCGCGTTCGAGATCCGGTTTGAGCTTCGCGCCCGGCACGCCGATTTTTTCCAGCAGATCGGGAATGAGGCTGTCGGTCTGGCTAATCATTGCCAGCAGCAGATGCTCGCCGTCAATTTGTTGATGCGAATATCCCTGCGCCACACGTTGCGCTTCCTGCAACGCCTCCTGCGATTTAATCGTCAGCTTGTCCATTTGCATACCCTGAGCAATTTCGGCGGAGTTGGCAGAACGTCAAGCTTGGTTTGCTAACGTTTGGTTGCGTTAACTGCCACACTCCCGGGAAATATTTTCCTCAGACCGCAAATGTCCCACCCCCTCTGTCAGGATTCGTTCAACAGAAAGACAAATTATGATGACGAATCAACAAATGGAACTCGGTTTCAATGGTGCGCGGGTCTGTCCGTCCAACAATCGGCGTCAACAGCGGTTGAGCCGGGCGAACTGGTGGTTTCAGCAGATGCGCGAAGTCGTGGACAAAGCAGTGAACTGGCAGCCGGTGCCACCTGCGCGTCCAGAACAGATTTATTTCCCGGAGTAAATTTAAAGCAGGGCCGGTCCGTCGCCTCGAAGCAATGTCAAAATTGCGTGGGCATTCGACCCACTGGTATCTGTGTTCAAAGAGGCGCAAAGTTTTTTCAGCTTAGACGGTGTTTGTCCGATCCCGCCCAGCAGAATGGGCGTAAAAGAAAGGTTCGTTATGACAAATGCACAAATGGAACTTGGTTTGGGAAAAGTTCGCACCTGTCCCTCGACCAATCGGCGGCAACGGCGATTGAGCCGCGCCAACTGGTGGTTTCAACAGATGCGTGAAGTGGTGGACAAAGCGGTAAACCGGCAGCCTGCCCAACCCACGCGTCCGGAACACGTTCATTTTCCGGAATAATCCCGGCCAACACGCCGCAATCTTTCGCCCGCTCCGAAATGAGCGAGGACGCCGACGGGTCGGTGTCTCTAATCGAATCCTGGAGGTCAACACAGGGCGCGCCGGTGGTGCCTCACAACACTGCAACACCGGCGCGCATTAAATTTTCATTCAGGGGCGTTCTTGCCGACGACAAGTTGGCGAGTACTAAAGTTTGTAGCCCGCGCTCACAAAATTGCGGATTAAAGCCAACTCCTCCTCGCCCGCTATCGTGTGCGCCTTCGCAAACGCGTGGAACTCGAGATTCACTCCGGCGGCTTTGAGTATCGCGAATTGCTTTTCCACTTCGGCAAAACGGAGCATCGGATCCTGCGTGCCGTGGGTGATCAGCAAGCGTTGCTGACGCGCGATGGGTGACAATTCTTTAATCAACTTCTCCGGTTCACAAACGTAGCCGCTCACACCGACGATGCCCGCAAATAGATGCGGATAACGCAAGCCGACTTGAACGGACATCAGGCAGCCTTGAGAAAATCCGCCGAACGTCGTCTGCTCCGTGGGAAAACCTTTCTCGCGCTGCGCATCGAGCAGTTCAAAAAGCATTCCCTCGCTGCGTTTGACTCCCGGCGCGATGTCGCCCTCGAAATCAAACCACGAATAACCGCCGTAATATTCGTCAGGCGCATTGACGAGGAGATAATTCATCCACGGCAATCGCATCGCCTCCGGCAACCAGCGATAACCTTCGATGCTGTCTCCCAGCCCGTGCAGCATGACCCAGAGAGAGCGGGAATCTTTTTTCGAGGCCGGAATAAATTCGTGTTCGAGCATAGTTTTTTTGAGGCAAAACAGTTCAATGATTCTAAAGCTTTCGTAAAATTTATCGTGATGAGTCCGCGCGCAATCGTTCTGCTTCCTGCTCGGCCCATTTCACGAGCCGGTCCCGTTCGTCCTTCGTCAGGCGGGCGGCGGCGT
>JBEEGR010000139.1:0-4859 GCA_041166985.1 Verrucomicrobiota bacterium
CACCAATAAGTTTCTCCCTCTCCTGGGGGTGAGGGCGATCGTACTTCATGGGAATCAAAACAATTGGTACCGCTGCGCCAATGGCAGAACCTTCGCCGGTTCGCACGCGAGCAATTCGCCGTCGGCACGGACCTCGTACGTTTCCGGATCCACCGTGATCTTCGGCATCGCGTTGTTCCACTTCAAATCCTTCTTGCCGACTTTGCGACAACCTTTCACCGCTTCGATCCGTTTGCTCAAGCCGTAACTTTTTGCGACGCCTTTCTGTTTGCAAAGCTGGCTTACAAACGCAATCGAACACGGCCCGGTCGCTTTGCCGAAACTGCCGAACATCGGGCGCATGAACACCGGTTGCGGCGTGGGAATGCTCGCATTCGGATCGCCCATTTTCGCCCAGGCGATGACGCCACCTTTGATGACCATCTCCGGTTTCGCGCCAAAGAACGCGGGCTTCCACAAAACAAGATCAGCGAGTTTTCCTTTTTCAATCGAACCAATGATGTGACTCATGCCGTGAGCCAAAGCGGGATTGATTGTGTATTTCGAGATATAACGTTTGATGCGGAGATTGTCGTTGTCGCCTTTTTCATCCGGCAACCGGCCGCGCTGCTGTTTCATCTTGTCCGCTGTTTGCCAGGTGCGCGTGATGACTTCGCCGATGCGACCCATGGCCTGCGAATCCGAGCTCATCATGCTGATCGCGCCCATGTCGTGGAGAATATCCTCGGCGGCAATCGTCTCACCACGGATGCGGCTCTCCGCGAACGCCACGTCTTCCGGCAAATTTGGGTCGAGGTGATGACACACCATCAACATATCGAGATGCTCATCAATCGTGTTGACGGTATAAGGCCGCGTCGGATTGGTTGAACTCGGCAGCACATTCGGTTCGCCGCAAATGCGGATGATGTCCGGCGCATGACCGCCGCCCGCGCCTTCGCTGTGATACGTGTGAATCGTCCGGCCCTTGAACGCGGCAATCGTGCCTTCAACAAACGTGGATTCGTTCAACGTATCGGTGTGAATCGTGACCTGAACGTCGTGTCGGTCAGCAACGTTGAGACAACAATCAATCGCCGCCGGAGTCGTGCCCCAATCTTCATGAAGTTTCAGACCAATCGCGCCTGCTTTGATTTGTTCCGGCAGACCAGCAGGCATCGCGGTGTTGCCTTTGCCGGTGAAACCGAAGTTCAACGGCAGATTGTCCACCGCCTGCAACATCGCTTTGATATAAAATGGGGAAGGCGTGCAAGTCGTCGCACATGTGCCGACCGCCGGACCGGTGCCGCCGCCAACCATCGTCGTGAGTCCGGCAGCAATGGCTTCGTGCGCCTGCTGCGGACAAATGAAATGAATGTGCGTGTCGAGACCGCCCGCCGTGAGAATCAACCCTTCACCCGCGATAACTTCGGTGGTGACGCCGACGATCATGCCTTTGGTTACGCCCGCCATCACATCAGGATTGCCTGCCTTGCCAACGCCGGAAATCAAACCGTCCTTGATGCCGATGTCGCACTTGTAAATGCCCGACCAGTCCACCACGAGCGCGTTAGTGATGACGCAGTCGAGCGCATCTTTGGCGCCCACGCCAGCCGCTTGTCCCATCCCTTCGCGGATAACTTTGCCGCCACCAAATTTGCATTCGTCGCCGTAAACCGTGAAATCCTTTTCGACCTCGAGGATGAGTGACGTGTCGCCCAGCCGGACTTTATCGCCGGTCGTCGGGCCGAACATGTCGGCGTAATGCGAGCGTTTCATTTTGTGGGACATAGAATCCTTTCTCGGTTCATAACTTCGTCATGCTCAGGAAATCATCAAAAACTTGTATTTCCACTTAATCAAATTTGAGATGCTATGCTCACTAATGCCAGCCGTACCAAAAGAAGGGTCAACAACAAAAATAACGTCATCCTGCTTTTTCATGCCGGCAAATCTAACCGAGTGCCATGCGTCCAAATTGAAATGCGCGGTGATGATGATAGCCCGCTTGGTCAAATCTATTTTTTCAAAAACCTCTTGCTGGATTTCTGGCCGATGGTCTTCACACGCTTGAACGGTGAATCCCTGCTTTTGAAGAATATGCACCATGAGTCCAAGTGAAGTAGCTCCAAAAACTCCGATGTCTTTGATGTCAGCAATCAACTCGTTCTTAAACTCTCTGAGAAGATCTTCCTGTTTCTTGGGTCTGCCAAAATCGGCGCAAACAGACTCAATGCAAGCCAACCCACAAGTGAAAGGAGTAAGTTGTTGAACAATGGTCATAAATTTGGATGAGACTTCGGAGTTTCATCGGCAAAGCCTTTTGCTTTCACTTTCTTCAACGCGGCTTTCTTTCCGGCGGTGGAAACTTTGCCGCTCGCGAGGTTGTTGCCGCCGCGAATGACTTTCTTCCCGGCGATCTCCACGAGCTTCACGGTTTTAGTCTCACCCGGCTCAAAACGAACCGCTGTTCCCGCCGGAATATTGAGCCGTTTGCCGTAAGCTTTGGCGCGATCAAATTTCAACGCTGCATTTGTCTCGATGAAATGATAATGGCTGCCGACTTGAATCGGGCGGTCGCCAAGATTTGTCACAGGCAACTCAGCCGTAGCACGGCCAGTATTCAGTTCGATTTCTCCATCCTTGATTTCGCAAGAGCCGGGAATAGCTTCGTCGGTGACCGATTTGAAAACCGAAACGTCCGGCACCGGCAGAAAACTTCCGTGTAACGCCAGCGCGAGATCACCATTCTCACTCGCAATCGGATGATGCACCGTCACGAGCTTTGAGCCATCGGGAAAAGTGCCTTCCACCTGCACGTCGTAAATCATTTCAGAAACGCCGCTCATGACCTGATTGCGGCCCAGAAATTTTCGTCCGAGATCCATCAGTTCGGCCACGCTTTTGCCGTCGCGAATGAATTCCAGAATCACCGCGGCAATGAGCGCCACGGCTTCGGGATGATTCAGTCGCAAGCCGCGCGCCAGGCGCTTCTGCGCGAGGAACCCAGCGTTATGCAATAACAGTTTGTCAATTTCTCGTGGAGTAAGATGCATAGCCAAAACTTTTTAACCACGGATGAACACAGATGAACACGGATTGGAAATCGAATTTTGAAACTGGTCTGTATCCGTATTCATTTGTATCCATCCCCGTGATCGCCTTACCACTTCCGTGCCCAGGGATCGTCGCCAAGAAAATCCTGGACGAAAGCCAGATGCCGATGCAGCGCGCTGCCGACGGTTTCCACATCTTCACCCGCGATCCGAAACACCACCCCTTCCGGAACCGGGCTGGCGCTACAGACCGTTGATTCCCGTTTGCCGACCGGCTCTTCTGAAACCATGTTCAAAATCTTTTCAGCCGCGGACCGCATTGGCAAGCCGATCATGAGCAGCATCGCCATGCAATTGAAGCGCCCCAGGCGATGCGCAGCCGCCAATTCGCCATCCGCTGGATCGAGCAACAGCGAATCCAAAAACATCCGGTGCCCATTCAGAAACACTTCATTGCGGCTTTGAAACGATTTGAAAACCCAACGTTCGCCGCACGCTGCGCGACCGGACGTGAACCAATCCAGCAAAACCAATCCGGCGCCCGTATTCAAATGAAATTCCTGCCGCTGAGTATAGGCCGAGCCGGCGAACGCCTGCACCGCATCGGGCGCAAACACGAGCAACGCGTCGTTCTCCACGTTGGCGCGGGTTATGTGCGAACACGGAAGATCGCTCGGGTTGCGATAAATTTTCGTCGAAGCCTGCGTGCCAAAAAAACAGCGCGCGCCGACGCCCACGCGCAATTCCAGTTCCGTTTCGTCACCGGCGACGAGTCCGCCGCCAAAGTTGCTCGCGTACGCCCAGACACTTTTGCCGCGCGAACAGGGCGTGAGCAATTTCAGCGGACTGGTCGCGTAGGTTGAAGTCGCGGTGCTTTCGCCATAAACCATTTCAACTTCCAATCGGGCGCAACCTTTGCCGACGGGCGAAATTTTTGAATTAAAAGCGGGCGAACTCATTCAACAACTCTTAAAAACCAAATCCCAGCAACCAGACGCCGCCGACGGAGATCGCCATTGCCGAACACGCAAACATCATTCCGCGATACACCTTCGTCGCGCTCGCAAATCGCAGCGAAAACGAACTGATCGCCACCGCAAAAATCATCATGGCCAAAACCGTGCCCGCGCCGTACGAACTGAGATAGGTCATCGCCAAGGCGTTCGAAGGCATCGCGAGCGAGGGAATGATCGCAAGAAAATGCGCGCTGCCCGCCAGCCCGTGCAGCGTGCCGATGCCGAAGGCCGCGTGAGTATGAATGTGTTTTTTGATCGTGTGCGTTTTGGCTGCGCTGCGACCGTGAATGTGAATGTGTTCGTGCGTTTCGCTCTCGTGCGAATGAGAGTGCGCGTGAATGAGAGTTGCCTTCCGCAACGTCCATAATCCAATGCCGATCAATAAAACTCCGACCAGCCGATCGCTCCCTCTGGAAATTAAATCCACCGGCAGCACACCGCGCAACAGCAGCGAAAGAATCCCGACCACCACCACACCCGACGCATGACCGGCACCCCAGCGCAAGCCAACCTGCCACGCGCCGCGTTGTTTCCGAAGCGCAAGCGGAGCGATGGCCGCCAAATGGTCCGGCCCGGAAAACACGTGAATCAACCCGGCGGCAAGTCCGCCAAGAATGATCAGCGCAACCGTCGAATGAGATGTCAGTTGAATCAGGTTCATGAATTAATCAGGTCGTGCCAAAGCTGAACGCCAGTTTCGTGCCAAGTGCCGCTCCGCCTCAAACGAAACGCGGTTCGGGATCTGAGTCTAGCTTTTTTCATGATGCGCGCTCCTTAAATTTCCGACAATGATTAAACTTAAATCCAC
>JBEEGR010000140.1:0-5005 GCA_041166985.1 Verrucomicrobiota bacterium
AAGCGCATTGAGCAGATACGGCTGCGGTGATCCGGAAATGAGAATCGAATGAAATTCAGAACCATGAAAACTGCCACCCGTTCCCGTTCGCGCTGCCTTTTTACCTTCACTGCGTTGACGTTCGCGTTCGGATTTACTGATCTTCCCGCGATCACTGTTTCAACACCCACCGGCAATTTGTCCGTGCGAATCGATGAAACCGCGGGCACCTATGAGCTTGCCTCCACCAATCCGGCATGGGTCTTTGGCGGCAGTTTTCAAACTGCGCTCACAAAAACGAACGTGAGCCGCGGAAGCGATGCGGTCGGCGCATATCAACAAATCAGTTTTGCGTGGACCGCTGCTTCATCGCCGATGACCGGCCAGATTCGCCTTTATGATAAAAACGGGGTGATGCTTTTCTCGCAGACCTGCGCAGCGGCGGTTGCCATGCCACCGGAACCGTTTCCTGCATTCACCCACATGCCAACCAATCTGCACGTCTTCAGCCACAGCCTGCGCGAGTTTGCGCCGCCGCAATTCAAAGCCAATGAAATCTCGACGCCTTGGTTGCTGTTTGATGATCAGGCCAACGCGATGCTTATCTCTCCCGCGTCGCATTTCATGGTCGCCAGCATGTTGGGTGATGGCCAGCAACGCGTGGCCAGCGGATTCAACCCGCAACTCCGCGACCTGCCGAACGGTTTCACCCAGCAAACATTTCTCGTTTTCGGAAAAGGCATCAACCATACCTGGGATGCGTGGAGCCAGGCACATCTCAAATTCCAAGGGGCCAGGCGTCCTCCGAACGATGCAGATGTCATCCTGAAATATCTCGGCTACTGGACAGACAATGGCGCGTCTTATTATTACAATTACGATCCAGCTAAAGGTTATGCCGGGACGCTCGGGTTTTTGGTGGAGCATTATCGGCAGGAGCAAATTCCGATTCGTTATCTCCAACTGGACAGTTGGTGGTATTCCAAAAGCATAACCGGCGCGGACGGAACCACCGGCAAAGCGAAAAAGGTGGAAAAATTGCCAGAAGGCGAATGGAACCGCTACGGCGGCACACTCGAATACAAAGCGCACAAAGATCTCTTTCCAGAAGGACTCGATACGTTCCAGAAATCTCTCGGCTTGCCGCTCGTCACTCATGGACGATGGATCGATCCAGCAAGTCCTTATCACGAGAAATATAAAATCTCGGGCGTTGCCGCAGTGGACCCGAAATGGTGGGATGACATCGCGTCGTACCTGAAAATTTCCGGTGTCACTACCTACGAGCAGGATTGGTGCGACCGCATTTTCACTTATTCGCCGGCCTTCAGCAGCAATCTCGTCACGGGCGAGGACTTTCTCGACAACATGGCGCGCGCCTGCAAAGAAAAGGGAATCACCGTTCAATACTGCATGCCCTACGCCTGTTATTTTCTTCAGGGCAGTCGTTATGAAAACCTGACGACGATCCGCACCTGCACCGATCGATTCAACCCCCAACGTTGGAATGATTTTCTCTATACCTCGCGCCTGGCCAGTTCAATGGGCATCTGGCCGTGGGCTGATGTTTATAACAGCACCGAAAGAAACAACGTGCTTTTGTCCACTCTCTCGGCGGGTCCAGTCGGCATCGGCGATTTTATCGGCGCCGAGACCGGGACAAATCTCTCACGCGCCATTCGCGCGGACGGAGTAATTGTAAAACCTGACGCCCCCATTGTGCCGCTCGACCAAAGTTATATCGCCGACGCGCAACATCGCGCAGCCCCGTTGACCTCCAGCACGTTCACGGATCACGACGGACTCAAGACCATCTATGTGTTCGCTTACAATCGGCCGAAAACCTCGGCGGGCGAAATTCATCTGACTTTGGCAGAACTCGGTTTAACAGGTCCGGCCTACCTGTTTGACGGTCATACCGGCAAGGGGAGTCGTTGGGAAACTGCGACAACGTTTTCGGCCGCGCTGGCACAGAACGACACAGCTTTCTACATCGTGGCTCCGATTGGGAAGAGTGGCCTGGCCTTCCTCGGCGACCCGGACGAATTTGTTTCCACCGGCAAACAGCGGATCGCTTCACTTCAGGATGAGGCGGGCCAGTTAACGGTGAAAGTTACCTTTGCTGAGTCCGAAAAGGCGATTCGACTTCACGGTTACGCCCTGGCCGCGCCCGAAATCACGGTCCGGTCCGGTCATGCGGGATTGGTTCATTACGACGCCGACACGCGGCATTTTACAGTCGAAGTAAATCCTGAGTTGAATGCACCATTGGATCGCTCTTCCGGCGATCCGGTGAGACAAATCATCGTGGTATTGAAGGCGCCAACGGATGAAAAATTAGTTGGCGGAAAATCCGGCCTCACTGGCAATCCTATTCTCTCAAGTCGGAATCGCGCAGAATAGCCGTTGCGGCAGACTCTTTCGACGTTGGATCATCCGTGAAGAAATTTCACGACGGCTTCCGTGCGAGAGTGAACATGGAGCTTTTCATAAACGGTCCGCACGTAATAACGAACCGTGTCAGTGCTAATGCCCATGTGCTCGGCAATTTCCTTGTACACGTAACCTTTGGCCAGAAGTTGAAGAAACTCGCGTTCGCCCGGACTGAGATGGGTCGCCGAGGTTTCGCCCGGCGGTTTGGAAAAAAACTGAACCACGCGCCGGGCCAACTGCGGCGACATGGGCGAACCGCCCGCATGGACATCGCGAACCGCCTCCAACAACTGGGTCGAGTTGGTGCGCTTGAGCAGGTATCCGCTGGCGCCGGCTTTGAGTGAATTGAACAGCGAGTCGCTGTCTTCATACACCGTGAGCATCAAAACCTGCACGGCGGGGATAATTACCTTCAACTGGCGCACGCATTCAATTCCCGACATGCCGGGCATGTTGATATCCATGAGGACGACATTGGGTGTTTGGCGGGAGATTTCTTCCAACGCGATCTCGGCATTGGCGTAATTGCCGGACAACTGAAGCGACGGGGTTTTGCGAATCAGGCTGGCGAGACTTGTTCGCATGTCTTTGTCGTCATCTACAATTGCCACTTTGATCTGCATAACTGATTAGCGGCCTGGCCGCGCCATCATTTGACCGCATTTGCCATCGGACTGCAACTGCATGAATGTGCAGCAATCTATTTATTTCAATTTCTGCCAATGAAACATACTTCAACACGCGCTGCCCGCTGGTGTTTACTTTCTCGGCAGAAAATTGACTGCCAGTCTGACCGTTGTTCCCTTGTCGGGCATAGTCTGGAGAATCAATGTTCCTCCCACCGCTTCAGCCCGCCGGTGCATGTTTCCCAATCCATTCCCTTCCCGAACGCCTTGAGAGTTGGTCATGTCAAAACCAACTCCATCATCACGGATCACAATTTCCAGCGAGTCCCCCGCCGCCTCAACCTGGACATAAACCTCTCCGGCAGACGCGTGCTTCATCACGTTCGTGAGCGCTTCCTTGGCGATCAGAAAAATATTATGGCGCATCTCGGGCGGCAATGAACGAGCCGGAAGATTATCCGGCAAATCCAGTCGGCAGCGGACGCCGTTGCCCTTGAATAATTCACCGGCAAAATGCGCGATGTATTCCACGAGGCTTTGCAACGAATCGCTGCCCGGTCTTACCGCCCAGACAATTTCATCCAATGCCCGCAATGTTTGCCCCGCGAGCTGGGAAATTTTATCTACATGAACTCCCGTTTGTGAGTCGCTGTCCTTGCCCGCCTTGGCCATATCGCTCAAGAGAGAGATTCGCGACAATGAAGCGCCCAGATCATCATGCAGGTCCTGGGCAATGCGCGCCCGCTCGCGCTCCAACTCCCGCGCTCGCTCGAGATGCTTGAGTCGCGCCTGCGCTTTTCGCCTTTCGAGGTAGCGAATGGTTCCAACGACTAAAATAAAAAACCCAAAGGTCGCCGCTCCGATGAACCACCAGTTCTGCCAGAAGTAAGGCAGCACCGTCAGGGAAAGCGTCGCGCCGGCCTCGTTCCACACGCCGTCGCCATCGCACGCAATGACCCGGAAACGGTGTTTGCCGGGAGGCACATAACTATAAAACACGGAACGACGCCCGCCCGCATCCACCCAATCGGAATCCAATCCTTCCAGCCGATAGCGAAAACGCACGCGTTCCGGCGCAGTGAAATTCAATCCCGTGTAGCGCAATTCAATTCGATGTTTGCCCGGAGGAATTCGCAGCGTCGGCGCGACCGTTTCCATATTGGCTGACTTATGATTTTGCCCTCCAGTCTTCAGGTCGATGGCTGGCAACGGGGTAACCGGTGCGCCATCCAGCATCACCTCCTCGAGGATCACTGACGGCCCATGCACCGCCTCGTTCTTAGGTCGCGGATCTATGACCACCAATCCCTTGACGGTGGAAAACCAAAGCAATCCATTTTTAGATTTTAGTCCCGCCGGATAAAATCCGCCGGTGCATTCCTCGGACAACATCCCTTCCGCCCGGCCAAAGATGCGTGGATAAAGAGTGGTGGTTTTGCCGGCGGCCAATTCCTGCAACTCGTTTTTTGACAAGGATGCGATTCCTCGATTGCTTCCCAGCCAGAGACGCCCGGCATCGTCTTCGAGAATTTGCGAGATGGTATCGTCCGGCAGGCCGTCGCGCGTCGTGAACACATTGATATGCCCTTCCTGCCACCGCGCCAAACCTCCAGCCGCAGTTCCAATCCAAAGCACCCCCTGGGCATCCTGATATAAAGCACGAATGGAGTCGCTCAACAGACCGCGGTTTTTGCCATATTGAAAATGCGCCTCCCCGTGATACCGGTGCAGCCCGCCGCCGTCAGTACCGATCCACATGGAACCATCGGAACTCTGCAACATTGCCATGATGGGATGTGTCTGCCAGAGATTAGTCGCGGCGGTGCGCCCGGTGGCTTGCAACTTCCAAACTTCTCCTTCACGCGTGCCGGCCCACACCGCGCCGCCGGAATCTTCCGTGAGAGCAGTTGCATTCAACTCCAGAAGCAGAGTCGGGTGTGTGTCGGGTGAATCAGCGTTCGGATTTT
>JBEEGR010000141.1:0-5275 GCA_041166985.1 Verrucomicrobiota bacterium
CGGCCCGATTCGACAAAATATTACCAACACGCCGAAGCCGGTGCTCGGTGTTCCAATTACTTCACCAGCGTCAATCCAATCACTCCTGCCACGGCAATCACGCCGCCCAAGACCGTGCGCCATGTGATGCGGTCGCCTTCCAGAAAATGCGCGAGCGGCATCACCACCAGCGGCGTCGTTGCCACAATCGGCAGCACGATGGAAGTTTTTTCCGACATCAACGCCCATTGAAAACAGGTGACGCCCAACGCCGGTCCCGCCAGTCCGGTTCCAATCAGCCATGGCCATCCAGTTTTCCAATCCGCCTTGCGCGTCGCGAAAGATTTGTGGGCGATTTTCAGATAGAGAAAAAAAAGTCCCGTGATCAAAATACCGCCGAGAACACGTTGGAAAGCGACTCCAATTCCGTCCTTCACACCGTGAAGCGCGTGTCCAGAATCAGTTGCCACCTGATACGCCTTGCGACTTATCACCGCGCCGCCAGCCTGGCACATCGCGGCGACCATCCCGAAGCAAACGCCGGCAGCCAGACCGTGAGTGGGTTGCGCTTCCGCTTTGCCCGGCATCAGCGCGATGCCGACGCCCGCGAGAATCAACGCGCCGAATCCCGCCTGCGCCAGTGTGGGCGCGTGACGCAGCCAAATCCATTCCGCGAGCGCGGCGAACGGCGCGGCCAGGCATTGAATCAAAACCATCGTCCGGCGCGAGCCAATGCGCGGGTAGGCTTGAAACATGGACAAATCACCAACGCCAAAGCCAATGCAGCCGCTGATAAACAAATACGGAAACACCGTTGCGCTGAGTTGCGGACTGAGCAGGCAGGTTGCGATGCCCAATACTATAAAAACGAAAATCAAACGCACGAGATTCGCTTCCGTGCCGTTGACATAACGGGTGAGCCGCCGTCCGCTGATGGCGGAAAACGAAAACAGGACGGTGGCGAAAAATGCGGCCAACATTGAGGAGGCAGAATGCAGACGGCACAGTGTGGAAACAAACCAAAATTCGCGACTCAGTTGGAGTCCAGGCTTTAGCTTGTCGGAACAATCTCACGCCAAGGCCGCTAAGTTCGCCAAGGAAGTTGAAGTCTAAACTCAGTTTGGCCGGAGCGCGGCTGTGTCGTCCTCGACCAGCCGCAGCAGGGGCGGATGGAACGAGCATTGGAAAAACCTGGTGCCTGTTTGAATTTGCCACGTGCTGCGGCTGGTCTGCGACACAGCCGCGCTCCTTCTGCGAACTTCGCAGACTTCGCGGCTTCGCGGGACACCATTAAATTTTAAACTTCGGACACTGGCTCAGAAACTTCAGCGGATTCTGATAAATCAGTTTATCAATCGCCTCGACGCTGTGGCCGCGTTTTTTCATTTCGAGCGCGGTCTTCGGCACGGCCAGCGGATCGCTCACGCCCCAGTCGCACGCGCAATTCATCCAGATGCGTTCGTTGCCGTAAACTTCCACCATGTCAATCGCACGCGGCGGCGAACATTTTGATTCGGGATAAAGCGTCATGCCCGCCCACATGCCGGTATCGAGCACGAGTTTCACCGTGTGTTCCTCGACGTGATCAATGATGACGCGCTCGGACTTGATGCGTTTATCGTTCTGGATCACGTCGAGAATTAAGCGTGTGCCCTTGAGTTTGTCTTCGAGATGCGGCGTGTGGACGAGGATCAGTTGATTGTGTTTCGCGGCGAGGTCCACGTGCATTTCGAGGACGCGCATTTCGTTGCGCGAATTTTTGTTCAACCCGATTTCGCCAATGCCGAGCACATTGGGCCGGTCGAGAAATTTTGGAATCAGCGCGATGACTTCCTCCGCCAGCTTCACGTCCTCGGATTCTTTGGGATTGATGCAGAGCCAGGAAAAATGTGGCAGACCAAATTTCGCCGCGCGTTTCGGTTCGTGGTCGGTGAGCTGGCAAAAATAATCATAGAAGCCGTCCGCCGAACTGCGATCAAAGCCCGCCCAGAACGCCGGTTCGCAAATCGCCGCGCAACCGGCCATCGTCATCTTCACGTAATCGTCCGTGACGCGGCTGACCATGTGGGCGTGGGGTTCGATGTATCTCATCGTGATGCGTGTTCCGTGAATTCAATTCGAGCTTTCGGGATAAGCTCCGCAAGCAGCCTTGGTGGTTGCGGCGGGAATTGGCTCCTCCGTCGGATCGCTGAACTTGAGTAAAACCTGTTTGGCGCGCTCTGAGTTGTTTTTGCTTAATTCGTTTAACGCTTCGCGAAAGGCTTTCATGCGGAAATCATCTTCGCCCTGCGCGCGCTCAACGCGGTCAATGAACGCGGCCAGGTCAATCAGTTTGCTCCGCGCGTCCATGAAATACAAATCAAGCACTTGCTGTCGTGTCATAGTGTTGCGGCACTATATCGCGTTTTGCGCGGGGAGCAATCTAATCGGAGGGACGAGTTCCATGAGTCTCTAACTTTAGTTTGGGGACTCGTGGAACTCGTCCCTCCGAAATCCATTTCACAATCTGATCCGCCGCCTCATTCGCGGCGGTGCTCAGGACGTTATGATCGGCTTGCCAGATGATTTTATATTCACGCAGGGCAGGGCAGTGGCGCGACAACCACCAGCGAATATTGATCCACGGAACAATCGGATCCATCGAGCCGCTGATGGCAAAGAGCGGCAGCCGAAGATTTTTTGCGATGGCGCGCGGATCGTTTCCGCCGATGAGCCGCAGCCGATGTTTGCCCGCCTCGCGATCAAGCGGGGTCCGGCGCGCGATAAATTCATTAATGTTTGCCAGCGTTTCGGGCGAATGCCGAAAACGCCAGCGCGCGACTTTCGCATACACCGCGCTGGCGCCGACGAACATAATTCCGATCAGGAATGACAACAGAGCGCCGGAGCCGATGCGGTCCGCGCAGCGGATTGCCCACGTCATCGGGTGTTTCACAAAGCCTCCGGCGATGATAACTCCTTCCGTTTGGAATTTATTCCGCGCCACGAGCGGCCACACGACTTGCGAGCTGAAAGATTCACCGAGCAACCAGCCGCTGGTGATTCCGATTTTGAACAATGCATCTTCCACGCCAGCCGCATAATCATCCAGCGACCACGTCAGCGTGCGCGGATAAGTGATCTCTACAAATCGCACGCGATTGCCGAGCGCGCGACGAAAGCTGCTGATGAGCGTCCAGTCGCCATGAATGCCCGGCAAAAAAATCAGCGTTGGCAAATTCGCTTCGCCATACACCCGCAATTGCAGTTCTTCAGCCATCCATTACGGCGCAACCACACTGTTTGTGGAAACGGGTGCATTGGCCGAAGCTGGCGCTGGTCGTTGGCCTTTTTTCTTCTGATTCTTTTCCTGGTCGGCCTGTTCTTTAGCAGCTTTCGCGGCGGCTTTTTCCTGGGCCTTGGTTTCCTTTTCGGCCTGGCGTTCCATTTGCCGCACTGCCTGTTTATTAGGTTCGGATTGAGCGGGAGCAACGGGCGCGGGCGCCGCTGTAACTTTTGGTGCCTGACGTTCAGCAGCTTTGCGGTTTCTGGCGGCTTCTTTTTCCATTTCTTTTTCCGCTTTCAGATCGCGTTCCGGTTGCCGGACTGCTGGAGCAGGACGGGTTTCAGTTTGCATCGCTGGCGAAGATGGCGGAGCGGTGACAACGGGCCTTGTTTCGTTTTGAAATCTCGGTGTCGGGGTCACGGGCATGGGTCGCTCGCGTCGCGCCTCGCGCTCGTCGTTGTTTCCACGGCGCGGTGCGGAGGGTTGGGTGATGGGCGCTGATGCGGGCGCGGGTCTTTGAGGTTCAGGTGCGACGCTGGTGGGTCGTTCAACTTTTTGGTCGGAGTCAGTGCGCGCGTGGCGATGCCGATTGTCCGCTTCGTTTTCATCTTTTTGGCGCAATTCACGGACGGCGACTGGCTGGACTCTTCTGCCGCTGGCGCGTTCGACATTTTCCGGGCGCGGTCCCTCATTGATTACCGTTTTGTTCACGACTTTGATTTTGGTGATGTTGACGGTTTGATTGATGACGGTGGTGTTGTTCACGATGACGGTCGTCGGGCGAACCGGTTCGAGCATTCGGCGTTCTTCAACAAAAACAAAGTGCGGCGCAATCGCTTCGTCGCGCACTTCGACCACTCCGCCCGAAGAAAATCTCGCGGACGGCGGCAACGGCGCCCATCCGACATAACCCGCGCCCTGACGCCAGGCGACCCACGCGGGAGCCCATTCGGTTTGCGGCACCCACACCCAGCCGAAGCGCGGCACCAAATCCCAGCGGCCATAATGATACGTCGCCCAGGCCCAGGGTTCATCGCTCTCCCAATACCAACCGGCATCGGTGCGCTCCCAATGACCTTCCGAATAAGGACGCCATTCCGCCGAACGGCGCGCGGGCCGCCAGCAACGTCCATAACCTGGAACCGCGACCCATTCGCCGTAAGGATTCAACGGCTCGTAAAAATCGCGTTCGCTGCGAATGACAATCACCGCAGGCGGCGCTTCGACCACGACGACCGGCGCAGGCGCTTGATAAACGGGCGCTGGCGCAGGCGGCGGAACATAGGCGGAAGCCTGCGGTGATTGCACGTAAGTCGTGCAGCCGGTGAGCGCCAGCGTGGCCGCGCCGCATAAGATTAATCCGATTCCGTTTAGCGATTGTTTTGACAGGTTCATAATTTTTCCCTTCGGTTTGTTCTTCTATGTGACGTTCTGAGTTGAGATTAATTCAAATGTAACCCATGTAAAAGACCTCCGCGCATAAAATTCTGGGATTATGCCTTTGATAAACAAAATCGTCTCTCCCTCTCCGCCGTGAAGCGGGGAGAGGGCTGGGGAGAGGTGGGACAATTAAACAACCCCTCTCTCCAGCTCTCTCCCCGCTACGCGGGGCGAGAGTGGTGAAACTTCCGCCGCGAAAAAAATGCCTGTGATTGTTCATGGCATCACTCGGTAAAATTCACGATGGCTGTCATGGGAGTAAAAAAACTCGCTTCAGTTTTGAGAATTGGGAATCATTCACACCTGATCATGAAAAAATATTTCCTTGGTTTCATCGTCGTTTTGTTTCTGGTCCAGGCAGGTTTCGCCGGCGACTTATCGTTGTGGTACGAGCAGCCCGCCAAAGATCCGATGAACGAGGCGCTGCCAATCGGCAACGGCCGGATGGGCGCCTTAATCTTCGGCGTGCCGGAACGCGAACGGATCAATATCAATGAAAGCAGCCTGTGGACGGGCGGCGAGAATCCTTCCGGCGATTACGGCAGCATGGGCGCTTACCAGGTTTTTGGAAATTTGTTCGTCAACCTGCCG
>JBEEGR010000142.1:0-3568 GCA_041166985.1 Verrucomicrobiota bacterium
TGTGTTCCTCCCGCTCTACCTCCATGACTACAATTTTCACCGCCCTCATTCCGCCTTGAATGCTCTCCCTCCTTCCTCCAGACTCCCCAAATCTGCGGACAACCTCTCGAGGTACAACAGTTAGGCCACTATGCCCGCGCAGCCAAAATACGAGCGCGCCTCACTCGACGAAGTGAAGAAACTCGCGCGCCAGGTTTACGGCAAGACGCTGGACGAGTTGTTTAGCATGTTCGGGAAGCCCGCCCGTGAATTTGGAGCCGAACAGAAGCAGCACATTTATTCTGACGGTCGGTCACACACGTTTGATTTCAGGCGGAGCTTTGAGTTCGACGGAGTCGGTGAGACAGTTTACACACTGCGAGTCGATGAAGAGATTAGCGGCAAGCTGCATTTCACTATGAGAGGCAGAGAGATTTTACAGCATGACAACGCGGCCTAATCCCTAGATAGGCTGCAAAACTTCAGGGATTCAATAGAGGTTTGGCGAATTTTAGCTTAACTTCCCGCCGATGAAATATCGCCGCTTTGGCCGCACTGAAATTTCGATGCCCGTCATTTCCTGCGGCGGCATGCGTTACCAGTTCAAGTGGGACGACGTCGCGCCGCACGAAATCCCGCCCGCCAATCAGGCCAATCTTGAAGCCACGATTCACCGCGCGCTCGAACTCGGCATCAACCACATCGAGACCGCGCGCGGCTATGGCACGTCGGAAATGCAACTCGGCAACGTGCTTCCCCAATTGCCACGCGAGAAAATCATCGTTCAGACCAAAGTCAGCCCCAAATCCACGCCGGAGGAATTTCTCAAAACGTTTGAGACTTCGATGAATTATCTGAAACTCGACCACGTGGATTTGTTTTCGCTGCACGGAATCAACAATCGTGAGTTGCTCGAATGGTCGTTGAAGCGCAACGGCTGCCTCGCCGCCGCGCGCAAACTGCAAAAGGAAGGCCGCGTCCGGCACATCGGTTTTTCCACGCACGCCACGACCGACATCATCCTCGAAGCGGTCAACACCGGCGAATTCGATTACGTGAATCTTCACTGGTATTTCGTCAACGACCTGAACTGGTCCGCCGTCGAAGCCGCCGCGCGACACGATATGGGCGTCTTCATCATCAGTCCGAATGACAAAGGCGGAAAACTTTACGAGCCAACGCCCAAAATGCGCGATCTGTGCGCGCCGCTTTCACCGATGCAGTTCAACGACCTTTATTGCCTCGCCCGTCCGCAGGTTCACACACTCAGTTGCGGCGCGAGTCGGCCAAGTGATTTTGATGAACACATTGCCGCGCTGGAATTTTACGATCAGGCCGCGGCACAAATTGCGCCGATGGAAAAACGGCTGCGCGAAGAATTGAATCGCGCGCTCGGCGCGGACTGGTGCGCCCGCTGGTTCGAAGGCCTGCCGCAATACGTGGATGTGCCGGGCGAAATTAATGTGTTGGAAATTTTGCGGCTCTGGACTTACGCGAAACCGCTTGGCCTGACCGCGTGGGCGAAGATGCGCTACAACCTGCTTGGCCAGGGTGATCATTGGTTTCCCGGAGAAAATGCGGCGAAGGTGGCCGAGGTGAATCTGAATGGGGCATTGAGCCGAAGCCCGTTCGCAAAAGAGATTCCTGGAATTTTAGAAGAAGCGCACCGGATGTTTTTTGAAAAGCCGGTGAAGCGCTTAAGCCAGAGTTGATCAGGGAACGCCGGTCTCCTGACCGGCGCGTTTCGAACTTCTGCGGAACTCGCCGGTCAGGAGACCGACACTCCCTGCAAAAACAAAAAAAACGTTCCCGAAGGAACGTTTTCGCGAAAAGGATGTCCGCAGCCTTACTTCTTCACCGGCGCTTTTTCGGCTGGCTTGGTTTCGGAAGCTTTCGGTGTCTCCACCGGCGCGCCCGCGTTAAGCTGCGACAGCAGGAACTCGGTCAAATCATTGTCGCCGGGAACGGAATACAAAACGACGGGCGTTTCATTGGCTGTTTGCGCGGCCGTATCAATCACCATGGTATAGCCGCCGGTTTTGGCTTTGGCTTTGAGCACGGCGTTGATTTCAACCAGAATATTATCGCGCATGCGGCGGCGTTGTTCATCGAGCGTGGTGCGCGCCTGGCGTTCGAACTGAGTGATGTTGTCCTCGGTGTCCTTGATTTCTTTCAATTTATCTTCGGCGGCTTTTTTGCGTTTGTCTTTTTCTTCCGAAGAGACCGCCTGGTCATTGGCCGAGGCCAGCAGCTTCTGGTATTCGTCCTTGGCCTTTTTCCAGCCGTCGAGCAATTCGACGTGCGACTTGTCCATTTCCGCCGCGCGATCTTTCAGGGCAGTGTCGGCGATTTTGGTTTTGTAATAATTTTCGAACAGCTTGCGCAAATCCACCGTGGCAATGCGCGTCTGCGCCAGCGCCGAGGTGCTGAACAAGCCCAACAGGACGAGGACGGGAACGAATCGTTTCAGAATCAGTTTCATAAAATCAACAAACCAGATTTTTTGCGTGGCGCAACTCGAAATTCACCCGCGCGCCGCGACTCCAACTCAGACACAGCCGCGTCAGAAATGTTCATCATTTATTCCGCCGGATCAACCAACAGGATTTTGCTCACGAAGACATCCGCTATTTTGCTCGATTTCTTGCCGTTGCCCAGAATGGGTTGCGCGGCGTTGACGATGGGGAAATTGGTCGAACTGGTCTGGCCCACGAGGTAAGCGGTATCGCCCGCGGGATTCACCGCGATGTCGTTGGCCTCGTCATTGCCGCGTCCGCCGAGCAGCACATTTTTGTTGGTAACAAAAGAATCGCCTGTCGTGTTCAACACGGCGATGAATACATCGTTGGTGACTTTGCTTTTGCTGAGTCCACTCGTGACGCGCAGATCGGTGAAGGAGCCGGGCGCGAAGAAATTGGTCGAACTGGTGGAGCCGGTCACGTACGCATTGCCCGACGAATCCACGGCCACGCCGGTGCCTTCATCCGTCCGGCTGCCGCCGAATTGAACGGAGTAAACAAGATTGGTTCCCGCATTCACCTTTGCCACGAAAGCGTGAGCGGCAAAATCGGTCGCATTGGAAGGCGAAGCGACGACCGTATTAGTCGGGAAGTCGGCAGATTTCGTGTAACCGGTGACAAACGCGTCACCATTCACCGTCGCAATCGCCAAACCGGCGTCATCGTTGCTGCCGCCGAGATACACGGAGAATAGCAACTGCGTAAGGTCAGAACTGAACTTGCTGACGAACGCATCCGCGCTCAACGTTCCGTTCGTCTGGCGATTCAAATTCGCAAAGGTCGTGATATTCGTGTAGGTCACGGTGTTCGTGAAGTGGATGTGATTTGAAACCGTCACAACGTCGGCCACGACCAGGTTGGTCAGCGTCGGAAGACTGCTGACAATTGGAAAGTTGGTGGAGGTGGTGAAGCCAGTCACCCAAACGTTGGTACCCTCAACGGCGATGCTTTCGCCGTACTCCGTGTTTGTGCCGCCGAGATAGGTCATGTGATAAGCGGATCCATCCGTAGGAATTTTTACGACGAACGCATCCGCCGCGCCACCAAACGCGCTCTGAAATCCATCGGGC
>JBEEGR010000143.1:0-6197 GCA_041166985.1 Verrucomicrobiota bacterium
TGTGTTCCTCCCGCTCTACCTCCATGACTACAACTTTCATCGCCCTCATTCCGCCTTGAAGGCTCTCCCTCCTTCCTCCAGACTCCCCAAATCTGCGGACAACCTCTCGAGGTACAACAGTTAGGCAGCCATCCTCTCATATGCGACAATACACCAGATCAACAAGCCGACCGCAAGTGCCCAACCGACATACTCCACAACTCGCGAGTAAATCGCTCCGACAAAAATAACGATGAGCGGAATCATCATCACGGCAACGGAGAGTGCATCTCGCCATCCGTAACCGATTCGATGATTCGGAAGTGTAACGCTCCCCAAATTGGGAATGGCAATGGCAAGAACAAGCAGGCAACAGCACGCGGAAACAATCCGAGCCGTGATGACCCAACGTGGAGTCGAACCTGGCTGTTCAAGTGAACTCATAACGCGCGAACGCTGCCTAACATTGAGAATATGCCAGGTTGCAACCTATTTCCTTTCATGTCTGCGACGTTATTTCCGGCTTACTTTTTTGTCGAGAGCTATTTGCGTTTCAAAATCGCCAAAATTATTAATCCGCCAAAAGCTGCACTCCGGCCCGTTCACTGCGTCCTTCCAAACTTTTTTTCCAACTCGCGAAAGTTCATTTCAATCAACGTCGGCCGGCCATGCGGGCAGGTGTAAGGCATGGCGCAGTGGCGCAGGTCGTTCACGAGATTTTCCAGTTCGGGACCGGCGAGCGGGTCGTTGGCTTTCACGGCGTGGCGGCAAACGGTCTTGGCCACGACATGTTCGCCGAGGCGCGCGGAGTTCACATCCTGCCCGGCGGCTTTGAGTTCATCCACCAGTTCGAGCACGAAGCGGCGCGCGTCGGACACTTTCACAAACGGCGGCAGCGCATCGAGCAGAAAAGTGCGTTCGCCGAATTCACTCAGGCCCACGCCCAGCCGCGTGAGTTCGGAAAGTTGGCCGCGCAAAAAAGTGGCGTCGCGGGCGGAAAGCTCGACAGTTTCCGGCAACAACAATTTTTGCGAGGGCGCCTGCTGATTCAGTTCGATGCGATTCAACATCTGCTCGAACAAAATTCGTTCGTGCGCGGCGTGCTGGTCGAGCAACACTAATCCACGATCCGATTCCAGCACGACATACAGTCTGCCGATGACGCCGACGAGGCGCATGGGGACGTTCAGGAGGGGGATGGGGGAATGTGTCAGGTGCGAGGTGTCAGGTGTCAGGTTTGGGCGTGGAGTTGGCGTAATGGGTGAAGCGAAGCCCATTTTTAACGGCGGTTGCTCGATCTGGCGCGCGGGCCATTCGGGCGCGGGTTTGGGCGGCAATGGAAATTGCGGGAGTGACGGTGTGGAAAATTCCGGCGTAGGCGCGACGTCAAAGGTTTGACCGATGGCATCCACCGTTTTCCTTTGCGGACTCGGCGGTCTTTGCGTCTCTGCATTGAAAACGGGTTTAGATTTTTCATCGCCGCGATGGAACGCAAGCAGAGTCTCGCGCACGGCTTGCGCGACGAGTTGCCGCACATCGCGTTCGCGATGGAATTTCACTTCGCGTTTGGCGGGATGAATATTCACGTCCACGGCAGCGGGATCAATTTCCAGGAACAAACAGCAAACCGGATAACGGCCTTTCATCAGCGCGGTGTGATAGCCTTCCATCAACGCGAAATTCAGCCCGCGATTTTCCACCGGACGGCGATTCACAAACAGATGCTGGTCTTCGCGCGTGCTGCGCGAAACGCCGGGCGCGCCGATGAAACCCCAGACGCGGAAGTGGGAGGTGCGAGGTGTCAGGTGCGAGGTGTCAGGTGTGTCCTCAACTTCGTTGGGTTCGGTAATCTCTTTGGAAAAATCCACGCTTAGAAGTTTTTGTTCATCGCCGTAAAGCGAGCGGAGGCGTTCGCGGAGTGCGGGAAGGCGCGCGGAAATTTCCGCGCCGGATTTGACGCCGGGTAGCTGCCAGACGATGCGGCCATCTTTTTGAAACGTGAAGGCGACTTCGGGAAACGCCAGCGCGGCGAGGGTGAGGTAATGCTGGATGTGCGCGGCTTCGGTTTCTTCTGTGCGGAGAAATTTCCGGCGCGCGGGCAGATTGAAAAAAATCTGGCGCACTTCAATCGTGGTTCCCGGCGCGCTGCCCGCGGCTTTAACTTCGAGAATTTTTCCACCGTTGATGACGATTTGCGTCCCTTCGACAGTTTGGAGTTCCGCGTTTACGCGGCTCCCCGGACCGCCTGAAGGCGGAACTCCGAACGTTTCCCGTTCACGCGTCGTGAGTGTGAAACGGCTGATGCTTGCAATGCTCGGCAATGCTTCACCGCGAAAACCCATCGTGGCAATCGCCGCCAAGTCTTCCGCTTTTTGAATTTTGCTCGTCGCGTGACGTTCGAGACAGAGCAACGCGTCGTCGCGGCTCATGCCGAGGCCGTCATCCGTGACGCGAATCAGGCTGCGTCCGCCGGCTTGAATCTCGATGGTGACACGAGTGGCCTGGGCATCGAGGGAATTTTCCACCAGCTCTTTCACGACGCTGGCGGGACGTTCGACCACTTCGCCGGCGGCGATTTGGTTGGCGACGTGATCAGGAAGAAGGTGGACGCGATTCATTTTTTCGTTACAGCGTCAAATCGTTGCATCGTTGCATCTAAAATGGAAGTGTGCGTTTATAGTTCACGAGGTAACGATTCACAATTTAGCGATTCATCGACTGGTGCGCGAGCGGCAGGCTAAACGCAAATACCGCGCCGCGCTTTGGTTCATTACGCGCCCAGATGCGGCCATGATGGTCTTCGACAATTTTTTTGCAGATGGAAAGGCCGAGTCCTGAGCCGTGTTCTTTGCCGAAAGTTGCGAATGCCTCAAACAGTTTGCCCGCGATTTCCGGCGCGATGCCGGGGCCGGTGTCTTCGATTTCGGTGATCACTTCGTTGCCTTTGACCTGGACGCGCAAAAAAACTTTGCCGCCGTTGGGCATCGCATCGGTGGCATTGTGGACGAGATTATAAAAGACACGGCGCAGTCTTTTTGGATCGAGCGGAATTGTGACGGCTGGCAACGCGCCCTGGACTTCAAGTTGAACCTCGCGCAGTTCCGCATCGGCGCGCAGCTCGTCCACCAGTTGTTGCACAAACGCGCGATAATCGGCGGAGGCCAGCACAAACCCGGAGTTCGATCCGTGAGTGAAATCCAGAATTTCGCCAATCAGATCACTGATGCGCTCAACCTGCTTGTGGATGCGAAGCTGCGCCCGGTCGCGCATTTCCGCACTGGCATTGGCCATCCCGGCCATCTCCGCCGTCAGGCTGATGATGCTGAGGGGATTTTTTATATCGTGAATGATGGAGCGCGCGAACCGGCCCACGACGCTCAACCGTTCGGCCTGCAACATTTCTTCGACATAACGGCGATTGAACTCGCGCAAGCGCTGGCTGATTTCGCGGAGCAATTCCAACGACAACACCGGCGAGCGCTCGACCATGACGAGCAGTTCGCCGCGCGGAATGAAATAAGCGACGGTATCTTTGGAGGCGATCGCGGTGGCGGAGCGGGGTTTCAATTCGAGCACGGCCATTTCGCCGAACATTTCACCGGGATTCAACTGCGCGAAAACGCGGCGCACAGTCGGGTTGACCATCACGGAAATTTCGACCTGGCCGTCTTTGATGATATACACGCCATCGCCCGCGTCGCCTTCTTTGAAAATCTGTTGCCCGGAGGAAAATTTTTTCTCCTGCGCAAGCTGGCGCAGGACGCTCAATTCCGCAGCGCTGAGATTGCGGAAAGGTTTGCTGGTTTCGAGCGGGACCATGCAGGACTTTAAAGTGGTGGCTGGCGGGTGACAAGTAACGAGATGATCCGCAGCGCCGAACAAGTTTTACACCGGGTCGGTTCGTGATATAATTTGCGCCTGATGAATTCGCAAAAGCGCACACGCGTCATTGTCGGCATGAGTGGTGGAGTGGACTCCTCTGCCACGGCGGCGCTTTTGCTGGAGCAGGGGTATGACGTGGTCGGCATCACGCTGAAGCTGTGGCCGCAGGATTGTGTTTCGCGCGCGGAGGACAAGTGCTGCGGGCCGCAGGCGGTGACGGATGCGCGCTCGGTCTGCAATAAACTCGGCGTGCCGTATTACCTGATTGATGAGGCGGACCAGTTTCAGAAAAAGGTCATTCAATATTTTGCCGACGAATACAAGGCGGGTCGCACGCCGAATCCGTGCGTGATGTGCAATCAGAATTTGAAGTTCGGACGGCTCATCGATCGCGCGGATCAACTCGGTGCTGAGTTTATCGCGACGGGACATTTCGCGCGCGTGGAGCGAGCTGCTGGAACGCCGAGCGTTCCCGGGCGTTATCTGCTCAAGCGCGGTAAGGATTTGCGCAAGGACCAGAGTTATTTTCTTTTCTCGTTGCGCCAGGACCAGCTTGCGCGCGCGATGTTTCCGCTGGGCGAAAAAACCAAGAGTGATACGCGCGAAGTGGCGCGGCATTGCAATCTCAAGACGGCTGATAAGGAAGAGAGCATGGAGATTTGTTTCGTGCCGGACAACAATTACGGCGGCTTTCTCCAGTCGGCGAACCTGGTGCAGAAGCATCGCGGCGAGATCGTGGATTTGCACGGGCATGTGCTGGGTCATCACGACGGCATTGAGTTTTATACCATTGGCCAGCGGAAGGGTTTGGGCATCACGACGCCGAAGCCGGTTTATGTAGTGGAGTTGGATCCGGAGAATAATCGTGTTGTCGTCGGCGATGAAACGGCGCTGGATCGCGATGAATTTATTGTGGATCGCTGCAATTGGATTCCATTCGCCAATCCGCCGGAGCAAATCGAAGTGACGGCGAAGATTCGCTACAATCACGCCGGAACTGCCGCGACAGTGTTGCCGATGGAAAATGGCAAAGCGAAAGTGAAGCTGCATACGCCGCAACGCGCGATCACGCCCGGTCAGGCGGCGGTTTTTTATCAGGATGATCTGGTGGCGGGCGGCGGATGGATTATGAGGTAGTTCCTTCTTGCTCTCCAATCTTTGGCTGTTAGATTCGCTTCGCTTTTTCTCCACCGGTTTCGGTGGTTTTGTTTTTTTAACTAAAATTCACTGTGAAAATTTTTAGCGGCACAGCCAACGAACCTCTCGCCCGGGCAATCTGCAGATCCATCGGCTTGGAATTGGGTAACTGCAGCATCAAGCCATTTCCCGACGGCGAGACCTTCGTGAAGATCGAGGAGAACGTTCGCGGTGAAGAAGTCTTTGTGGTGCAGCCGACGTCGCCGCCGACGAATCATAATTTGATGGAATTGTTCATCATGATTGACGCGTTGCGGCGAGCCAGCGCGGCGCGCATTACGGCGGTGTTGCCGTTTTATGGTTACGCCCGGCAGGATCGCAAAGATCAACCGCGTGTGCCGATCACCGCCAAACTCGTCGCCAATCTGCTAGTTGCCGCCGGGGTGAATCGCATTCTCACGATGGATTTGCACGCGCAACAGATTCAAGGTTTTTTCGATATTCCGGTGGACCACCTTTACGCGGCGCCAGTCATGTATGAGTATTTAAGGAAGAAAAAACTGGGGGACCTGGTAGTTGTCAGTCCTGATGTCGGTGGATTGAAAATGGCCCACGCCTATTCGCAGACCATGGAAGCCAGTCTGGCCATCGTGGCCAAACGACGGAAAAGCGCGACGGAGGTTGAATCGATGGCGGTCATCGGCGAAATTAAGGGCAAAAATGTGCTGTTGGTCGATGATTTGACCGAAACCGCCGGAACGTTGACTCAGGCGGCGACTTTGCTGAAAGAAGCAGGCGCCCAACAGATCATGGCGTGCGTTTCCCATGCGATTTTGAACGATCTCGGGATTGAGCGGCTGCGAAAATCGGCTATTGACGAACTAATCACAACTGATAGTGTCCTTCGCCCTGCAATTGACGGCGTTCGGATAACGACGCTATCGGTCGCGGGGCTTTTGGGCGAAGCTATCAAGCGAATCCATAATAATTCGTCGGTAAATTCGCTGTTTGAATTTAAAGGCGCGCGCACCAGTTAGTTGGGCCGCCGAAAAAATAATTTAAGAACATGAAATCTGTACCATTGAACGCGTTTCCCCGTTCGCTCGGACGCCGGGCTGGGGCAAAGAAACTTCGCTCGGAAGGCCGTATTCCGGCTGTCATCTACGGTGGCACTGCCACGCCGCAGAGTGTGGAAATCA
>JBEEGR010000144.1:0-4230 GCA_041166985.1 Verrucomicrobiota bacterium
CACGGGCTGGTCACACTATTTCGTTGGAAGCTCGGAAATAAGTGGCGGTATTTCTATCTTCCATCTTCCATCTTCCATCCTCTATTCTCTGGCCGTGCGTTTTCGGAAAATCACAATCATCGGTGTCGGTTTGCTCGGCGGCTCGCTTGGGCTGGCGATTAAAAAGCGCAAGCTCGCCGGCGAAGTAGTCGGCTATGTGCGCCGTGCTGCGAGCGTGGCTGAGTGCAAAAATTTTCGCGCGGTGGATTCCTGTGAACGCGATTTAAAAAAGGCCGTGACGGGAGCCGATCTGATTGTTCTTTGCACGCCGCTCACGCGGATGCGTCCGCTAGTCGAACAAATGATTCCCGCAATCAAACGCGGAGCCATTATCACAGATGTAGGCAGTGTGAAGGGGAGCGTCGTAAAGGATTTGGAAACACTCATCGCAAAGTCAGGCGCGCATTTCATCGGCAGTCACCCGATGGCTGGCGCGGAAAAAACCGGCGTTTCCGCGGCAAGAGAAGATTTGTTCGTGAACGCTGTTTGTGTGGTGACGCCAACGAAGAAATCCAACAAAGCTGCGTTGCAAAAGGTTGAGCAGTTCTGGAAATCGGTTGGCGGGCGTTTGCTGACACTCACGCCGGAATTGCATGACACTCTGGTCAGCCGTTCAAGTCATTTGCCGCATATTCTGGCGGCGACGTTGGCGAATCTGGTTTTGAATCCCACGCATCCAAAGCAACAGCCGCTGCTGTGTGCGACCGGTTTTCGCGACACGACGCGCATCGCCTCTGGCTCGCCGGAGATGTGGCGCGATATTGCGTTAACAAACCGGAAGAATCTCAGCGAGTCACTCGACTCATTCATCCGCGATTTGCAGAAAATTCAAAAGGCTTTGAAAAAGACGGATGCGAAAACGGTCACGAATTTTTTTGAACAAGCGAAGGCCCGTCGCGACGCCTGGTGCGCCCGTTGCGCTTCGCCTTCACCGGAATGAAAACGTTTAATCGTTACACCGTTACATCGTTGAATCGAACTCGCGGTTGTCGCACCGATGTAACGATTCAACAATTCAACGATTCACGTTTATAAATGTCTTTGCCTGACTTAATTGAAATTGTCCCGCTCGACAAACCGGTGCATGCGGAAATCACCGTGCCGGGTTCCAAGAGCATTACGAACCGCGCGTTGATTCTCGCGGCGCTCGCGGAGGGCGAAGTCACGCTCGAAGGCGCGCTGTGGAGCGAGGACACGCAAATCATGGTCGAGTGTTTGCAGGAACTCGGTTTCATGGTGGACGTGCGACCTGATCCGAACGAGTTCTGCAATCGCACGATTACGGTTTACGGCAAAGGCGGCGTAGTCCCGCCCGGCGGCACAGAGCAACAGCCGATGGAATTATTCGTCGGCAACGCGGGCACGGCGGCGAGATTTTTGTCGGCGTTTGTTTGTCTCGGCAAAGGCGTTTATCGCGTGCATGGAATTCCACGGATGAATGAGCGTCCGAAGAAAGCTTTGTTTCAAGCTTTGCGGCAACTCGGATATCGCGTCGAATCTCCAAATGATAAACTGCCGGCCGTGATTTATGGTGAAGGGCCGAAGCCCGGTGCGAAATGTACGGTGAACATTGAAGAAAGCTCTCAGTTCGCCTCGGCGCTGTTGCTGTGTGCGCGAATCGGCGGATGGCAGATTGAAGTAGTCGGCGAGAATGCGGAGGAATCGCCGTATGTGGCGATGACTTTAAAACTGATTGAAGCGTTTCCGAATCGCGGTGGAAAATTTCAAATTGAGCCGGATGCGAGCAGTGGAAGTTATTTTTGGGGGGCTGGATGGCTTCTGGCGAAGATGGAATTTACAGAAGCTCTAAAGACATTCTGCCTTAACCCTGATGCGCAACATGAAAAAGAGGTGCAATCAACCTTTCATGGAAAAAGCCGAGTATTTGTTTCAAACTGGCCAAATAGTGGTTGGCAACTGGACGCGGATTTTACGATTTTTGTCCAGGCAGGAAAAAATTCCCACCCGCTGGTCATTTCCAGATCTCATGATTTAGCAGACAGTATCATGACTGCAATTGTTCTTGCTCCGTTTGCCTCACTTCCGGTCCATCTCCGATCGGTAAAATTCACTGACCTTGGCCGTCTTCGACTCCAAGAAACCGAACGAGTCGTCGCCTTGCGCACCGAGTTAACCAAATGCGGCGCGAAGGTCATTGAAGAAGGCGATACGCTCACAGTTTACCCGTCCGAACTCCACGGCGCAGAGATTGAGACCTACAATGACCATCGCATGGCGATGTGTTTTGCGATTCTAGGATTGAAAGTTCCGGGAATAAAAATTAAAAACCCCGCCTGCGTGAAGAAGACGTTCCCGAATTTCTTCCGGAAACTGGCCGCCAAACCGCCGCAAGGTTTGGGCGCGACGATTCTGGATGCGAAGACCGGACGAGCTTTGACACATGATGAATTATTTGCGGAGTGAGGTTCGTGAATCGTTGAATCGTTAAAATGTTACATCGGGAAAAAGCAATGAACGCCCAACCTAAATTTCAAACGTTTGAAGATTTGGAAGCCTATCAAGCAGCGCGAGAATTTCGGAAAGCAATGTATGCTTTGGCCAGAAGGCTCCCCGAGATTGAGAAATTTGGCCTGACGAGTCAAATTCGTCGCGCGGCTGTGTCTTTAACCAACAACATTGCTGAAGGACACGGGCGTTATCATTATCTCGATCAGATAAAATTTGTTTTGCAGGCGCGCGGTTCACTCGAAGAGCTGATTGACGATTTGAATATTTGTGAAGATGAGAAGTATTTGAGCGCGGCTGAAGTATCTTCGCTTAAACAACAGGCAGTTCGCGTTTCCCAACTGATTGGTGGTTATATTCGCTTTCTTAGAAAACAAAAGTTTGGAGAAAACCTTTCATTGCGAGAGACATCTCCCGATTATCAAACGGATAACGATTTATCCGATTTAACGGTGTAACGATTCAACGATTCAACGAATTGAAACAACCTATTGTCATAGCCCTTGATGGCACCAGCGCGAGCGGCAAGAGCACGAACGCCAAGCTCATTGCCAAGGCGCTCGGTTATGTTTACGTGGACACCGGCGCGATGTATCGCACGCTGGCGTGGTATTGTTTGAAAAATAATATTGATGTCCACGACGCCAAGGCCGTGACCGCCGCCTGTCGCAAATGGAAAACTTCATTTGAATGCGTGCATGGCCACGTGCATTTGATGGTGGATGGTTTTTATCCAGGAAAAGAAATCCGCACGGCTGAAACCAGCGTGGCGGTGTCGCACATCGCGACGATTCCGAAGGTGCGCGATTGGATGAAAAAAACTCAGCGGGATTGCATTCAGTTCGGCAATCTCGTCATGGAAGGCCGCGACATCGGCACGAATGTTTTTCCGGAAACGGATTACAAGTATTACCTCGACGCCCATCTGGAAGAGCGTTCGCGCCGGCGTCTCGCTGAAGGCGTTGAGGAGAATCTCGCCGCCCGCGATGAGCGCGATAGCCAGCGCGCCGCTGCGCCGTTGATGGTGGCACTCGGCGCCAAGATCATCAACAACTCGGGAATGACCGCCGAGCAAACGAGCGCGATTATTATTGAAGACATAAAAAAACGTTTCGCGCAGGACAAACGTTGAAAGCTCCAAACTCCAACGTCCAAGCTCCAGAGAAACTTCAACATCCAAACCCCAATAGATTGTTCCGAGATTTGTTGAAGTTTGGAATTTTGCTGGGAGCGCCGGCGCTCCCAGGTTATTCATGAACTTTATTTATTTTCTCGGCTGGTGTTTCTTTCGGACGCTTTACGCGACCTATTTTCACTGGCGCGTGTTCAATGCCGAGCGTGTGCCACTGCAAGGTCCGGTCATTTTGGCGGCGAATCACGCGAGCTTTATTGACCCGCCGTTGGTTGGTGCCGGAATCAGGCGTGGCATCAATTATCTCGCGCGCGACACGCTGTTTCGATATCCGGGCATCGGCTGGCTCCTGCGAAAATGGAATTCCGTTCCAGTGGATCGCGATGGCGGCGGCGCGGCAGGGTTGAAAGCAATTCTCGACCGTTTGCTCGCAGGCGGCGCGATTATTTTGTTCCCCGAAGGCACCCGAACGCGCGACGGCAAATTACAACCGGCACGTTCGGGCATTGGGCTTACCGTAATCAAATCCCCGGCAACCGTCGTGCCGGTGCGCGTGTTCGGAACTTACGAAGCTTACGGACGACACATGAAAA
>JBEEGR010000145.1:0-8164 GCA_041166985.1 Verrucomicrobiota bacterium
ACTCGTCTGGGTCGCCGAAGTCGAATCATCCTTTGACGCCCGCGCAAGCAGTCCCGCCGGGGCCACCGGTTTGTTTCAACTCATGCCGCAGACCGCGAAACAATACGGCTTGCGCATCTGGCCATTCGATGAACGCAAACAGCCGGAGGAAAGCGCGCATGCCGCAGCCAAGCATCTGAATTATCTTCACACCAAATTCAAAGACTGGCGGCTCGCGCTGGCGGCTTACAACGCCGGCGAAGGCACAGTTCAAAAGCTGTTGAAGCGATCCAAAGCACAAACCTACGATGCGATTGCGACTCACCTGCCGGCTGAAACTCAAATGTATGTGCCGAAAGTGGAGGCCACCCTGCTCCGTCGCGAAGGGGTCAAACTGACGGAACTTTCTTTGCCGCGCAGCTGATGCTTATTTGCCTGCTTGAAAATGTTCGACAGACGGTGGACTTTGTCGCTCAATAAGGAAGCCATGAAAACTAAACTATTAACGGCGCTTTGCATTCTTACCGTTGGCCTCGGCAGTGCGACTCCCGCGCGCGCCACCGATAATTCCGTGGAAGTCGTTGCGGATGCGGTGATCGTGCGTCCCGCCTGCTTTGTGGCCACGATTATCGGGACGGCATTTTTTGTCATCGCTTTGCCGATAGCCGCGACTTCGCGCAGCGTGAAAAGGACCGCGCATACGCTGGTAGTGAGTCCGGCGAAGGCGACGTTCACTCGTCCGCTCGGCGATTTCACCGGCCTGCAGGAATGACCGAGTCCGTCCGCTGATTCAATGGACGAAGCGCACAAACCGCAACTCGCTTTGCGCGTGTGGTTGTTTCGGTTGAACGTCCAGGACGGAAGCGTCGCTCGCTTTCGAGCGCTGCAACAAATGCCGAGGCAGCATTCCATTACAATTTGGGAGAATTTAGCCGACCTTAGCGCAATCGGAAAGTAATGCGGGCCTTGGTCAGGTCGTAAGGCGACATTTCCATGCGCACCCGGTCGCCCACCGTCAGGCGAACGAAATGTTTGCGCATTTTGCCGGAAATGTGGGCCAGGACTTCATGCTGATTGTCCAGCATGACCTTGAACATCGTGCCCGGCAAAACTGCTTTAATGACACCTTCCAACTCAATCGGTTGCTCATTACTCATAACTTCAACACCGACACTCACCAGGAAACGACAGTTACTCGTTCACATGGGATTTCCAACAATTCGTAAAACAACTCAAGGCGCGCAACATGGACTTGCCCACTTCTGAGCGCAAGTTTTTTCACGGCTGAGTGGCCTTCCGGATACCGCTGAACTCCCGGCGCCAAAATTACGCGACTGAAACCTCTTTGCTGAGATAAACATCCTGAATCGCGTTCAGCAAACCAATGCCCTCCTTCATCGGACGTTGAAACGCTTTGCGGCCGGAAATCAAACCCATGCCACCGGCGCGTTTGTTGACGACTGCGGTCATGACCGCTTGTTCGAGATCGCCTTTGCCTTTGGATTCGCCGCCGCTGTTAATGAGACCGGCGCGGCCCATGTAACAATTCGCGACCTGATACCGGCAAAGATCAATCGGATGATCGCTCGTCAACTCCGTGTAAATTTTTTCATCGAGCTTTCCGTAACTGGAACTTCCCGTATTCAACGCTTTGAAGCCGCCGTTGTTCTCCGGAAGTTTTTGTTTGATGATGTCCGCTTGAATCGTCACGCCGAGATGATTCGCCTGGCCGGTGAGATCGGCAGCGACGTGATAATCCGTGGACTTGCCGTCCGTGCCTTTTACTTTGAAGGCATTGTTGCGGAGATAACACCACAGCACCGTCGCCAAACCCAGTTCGTGCGCGTGCGCAAAAGCCTGCGCGACTTCCACAATCTGCCTCCCGCTGTTATCTGAACCAAAGTAAATCGTCGCCCCAACCGCCGCCGCGCCCATGTCCGCCGCCTGTTTCACCGAGCCGAACATAATTTGGTCCGCCTTGTTCGGATACGTTAACAACTCGTTGTGATTGATTTTTACGAGGAACGGAATTTTGTGCGCATACTTGCGCGCGACGATGCCGAGCACGCCGAACGTGGACGCAACTGCGTTGCAACCGCCTTCGATGGCAAGCTTCACAATATTTTCCGCGTCAAAATAATCCGGGTTCTTCGCAAAACTTGCGCCTGCGGAATGTTCGATGCCCTGGTCCACCGGCAGAATTGAAACATAACCGGTGCCGCCGAGCCGGCCGTTGTTGAACATCCATTGCAGATTACCGAGCACGCGATTGTTGCGGTCCGACTGGATGAAAATGCGGTCAACAAAATCGGGTCCCGGAACGTGCAGCCGATCTTTGGAGATTTTCGGCTTGTTGAAATTGAGAAGATAATCAGCTTTATCACCTAGAAGTTTTGAAATGTTTGTCATAGTAAAGTTTCGCTTTAGATTTTTTACGCTATAGATAGCCGTCGTTGAATTCAAGTCCGACCAATCCTTGAAACAGTAACATCACTGCCATCGCCCGCCATCCGGATTCTGGCTTTTTCTTGGCATGAATTGCCTCCGAGGTATCAAAGGCCCTTCATCACCTTCGCCGCCGCTCGAATTGTTTTATCAATGTCTTCAGGTGTGTGAGCCGTCGAAATAAACCCCGCCTCAAACTGCGAGGGCGCGAAATAAATACCTTCATTCAACATGCCGTGAAAATATTTTTTAAACCGTTCGCGGTCGCTCTTCATCGCGTCGTCGAGATTATGAACCGGCTCGCTCGTGAAATAGCCGCAGAACATCGAGCCGCACACATTGAATTGCACCGGCACGCCCGCAGATTTCGCTGCGTCGCGCATTCCGGCTATGAGTTGTTCGCCGAGTTCTTCGAGGTGAGTATAGGCGCTATCGGAAGGACAAGTCCCTGACTTCATTCCGGATTTCGATTTAGGGACTCGTGTAACTCGTCCCTCCGATAATTCTTCCAACGCTGCAATACCCGCCGCCATTGCAATCGGATTGCCGCTCAAGGTGCCCGCCTGGTAAACCGGCCCGAGTGGCGCGAGATAATCCATAATCTCCGCGCGTCCACCAAACGCGCCCACCGGCAAACCGCCGCCGATGACTTTGCCGAAACACGTGAGGTCTGGAGTAATCCGAAAACGTTCCTGGGCTCCGCCTTTCGCGAGGCGAAAACCGGTCATCACTTCGTCAAAGATGAGCAAGGCATCGTTCGCCTTCGTGATCTCACGCAGAAATTCCAGATAACCCGGCTTCGGCAAATACAAACCCGCATTGCCCGGCACCGGCTCAACGATGATGCCGGCGATTTGATTTTTGTTCGCAGCAAACACCACTTTCACCGCTTCGATGTCATTGTACGGCGCAACAATCGTGTGCTGCGTGAACGCAGCGGGAACGCCGGCGCTGTCGGGATTGCCAAATGTGAGCGCGCCCGAACCGGCTTTCACCAACATTGAATCTGCATGACCATGATAACAGCCATCAAACTTGATGATCTTGTCGCGCTTTGTGAATCCGCGGGCGAGGCGAATGGCCGACATGCAGGCTTCGGTGCCTGAATTTGTCATGCGGACTTTCTGCACGCTCGGCACCAGCGAGCAGATGAGCTTGGCCATCGTGACCTCGTACGGATTCGGAATGCCGAAACTCGTGCCGTGATCCGCCGCAGTTTTGATTGCGGAAATTATTTTCAGATGCGTGTGACCGAGAATTGCCGGCCCCCATGTGAGAACGTAATCAATGTATTCGTTCCCATCCACATCCCAAACCCGCGCGCCCTTGGCTTTGTTGACGAAAAACGGCTGGCCACCGACCGCACGAAAAGCCCGCACCGGCGAGTTCACGCCGCCGGGAATATATTTCAGCGCTTCGGCAAAAAGTTGTTCGGATTTTATGTGATTCATCTCTCCCAATATTTTTGCGCAATTGGAATTCGCCGTCCCATTCCAAAAGCTTTCGTCGTCACCTTCAAACCCGGCGCGGCCTGGCGGCGTTTGTATTCGTTCAGGTCAATTAGGCGAATCACCTTTCGCACCGTCGCTTCGTCAAAACCAGCAACGACAATGTCAGGAGTGGATTTTCCCTGCACGACATACAAATCCAAAATCGCATCCAGCACGTCATACGGCGGCAGCGAATCCTGGTCGCATTGATTCGGACGCAACTCGGCTGACGGCGGTTTGGTGATAGATGAGTCAGGAATAATTTCCCCGTTCCGATTAATCCACTTGGCGATGCGATAGATCATCGTCTTCGGCACATCGCTGATGACGGCAAGCCCGCCCGCCATATCGCCATAAAGCGTGCAATAGCCGACGGCCAGCTCGCTCTTGTTGCCTGTCGTCAGCAGTAGTGAACCAAACTTATTGGAAAGCGCCATGAGCATCACGCCGCGCAAACGTGCCTGCATATTTTCTTCAGTCGTGTCTTCGGCGCGACCGGCAAAAATCGGTTTGAGTTGAGCTTTGACTGTTTCAAAGGCCTGCTCGATGGGAACAACGTCATATTGAATTCCCAATCGCTCGGCCAAAATTCGCGCGTCATCCAGACTATGTTGCGAGGAAAACTGCGATGGCAACGAGACGCCCCGCACGTTTTCTTTGCCGAGCGCATCGGTGGCAATGCACGCCGTGACTGCGGAATCAATGCCGCCGCTGAGTCCGAGCACGGTGGATTTAAAACCGCACTTGTAAAAATAATCGCGCAAGCCCAGCACGAGCGCTTTATAGATCGCCTCTTCCGCGCAAAGTTCAACCGGTGTCAGCGGTTGTGCTGAATCGGTATCCACGACGAAAAAATCTTCATCGAACCATTTCCCCTGCCCGATCAACGCGCCGTTCGCATTAAAGACGAGGCTGCAACCATCAAACACCAACTCATCATTTCCGCCGACCTGATTGCAGAATACCACCGGACACTTCGTCTTGAGAGCAAGGCTGCGCAACATTTCGTAGCGCGTCTTATTTTTCCCGAGATGCCAGGGTGAGGCGGAAGCATTGAAAATAATTTTTGCGCCCGCTTCCATGAGTTCAACCGGCGGATTGTGCTGATAACGCCGCTCGGTCCAGAAATCCTCGTCGTTCCAGATGTCCTCGCAAATGGTCAGCGCGATTTTCTGGCTATTGAATTCAGCGGGAAGATTTTCGGTGGCGGGCTCGAAGTAACGGTCTTCGTCAAAGACATCGTAGGTCGGCAGCAACGTCTTGGCGCGCGTCGTCAGAATTTTCCCGTTCTGCAATAACGCGACTGAGTTCGTCACCTCGCGTCCGGGCCGCATTTCATTTTTGCCAACGAAACCCACCAGCAAACCGATTTTACCTGTGGCCGCCGCCAGCCGATTCAACGTTTCAAGATTTTGCGTGATGAAACATTTCTTCAGCAGCAAATCACGCGGTGGATAACCGGTCACGCTCAACTCGGGACAAACCACCAGTTCCACACTCGCCTCAACTCCACGCCGATACGCCGCGAGAATTTTCGCTTCATTCCCGGCAAGGTCGCCCACCGTGGTGTTGAGTTGGGCCAGAGCGATTTTCATGTCGGCGCACTCTACTGTTTTCTGCGGAAAGTTTCCATGAGCGACCCGTTCTCCGTGCGAATAACCATGCCGGTGCGAATGTTGTGGCGGTCAAACCAGCCTTCTTTGGTTTCCAGCACGTAATAAATATTATCCGTCGCGGCCACGACCGAGTTCGTATCCTGCTTCTCCAGATGATGAATTTCCCGAATCACGCCGTCGGGATCAATGTAGGCGGCGGAAATGGATTCCGGACAATTCTTCATCCAGAACGAGGCTCGTTGCGGAATCGGCAGTGGAAAAATCATCGCATCTGTTTCCGCAATGTTCGTACGAAACATCATGCCGGTCTGTTCCTGCCTGGGAGTCAGCGCCATTTCGGCAGAGATCTGTTCCGCACCGACCCAGAGCTTGATCGTGGGCAGTCTCGGTTGCGCCTGCGTGGGTAAAGCCAATTCCGCCGCTGGCGCGGCAGGCGCGGTCGGCTCCGACTTTTCGCAACCACTTATGGTCGCGAATCCGACCAGCAACAAAGCGATATAACACACTGACTTCATTGGGAAAGTTTGGGCGAGCGGCGGGGCAATTTCAACTGCCTAGTTACGGCCAAGCCGCGCTTGCGCGGATGCGTGGCTGCCGGTAATGTCCCCATGGATGCGCCCGTAGCTCAGTTGGATAGAGCATCTGCCTTCTAAGCAGAGGGTCGTGGGTTCGAGTCCCGCCGGGCGCGCCACTTTTGTTGGAGTGCAGGCTTTAGCCTGTTCCCAAGGCGATACGAAAATAACAAGCTAAAGCTTGGACTCCAACTTTTCACGATGCTGAAACTTGAACAACTTTCCGAACTGCTGGAGAAAAATCGCGCCGCCGTTTCAATGCGCGTGCAGGAGTTTTCCATTGGCGGCAAACAATTCAATTTTAATTCCGCGCCGTCCATCATGGGCGTTATCAACCTCTCGCCCGACTCGTGGTATCGCGAAAGCGTTTGCCTGACGACCGAAAGTGCGATTCAACGTGGGCGCATTCTGCATGAGCAAGGCGCAGACATCGTGGACATCGGCGCGGAATCCACGCTCGCCCACGCCGCGCGCGTGGATGAGGCGGTGCAAAACAGCAAACTGATTCCGGTGATCAAGGGGCTTCGCGAAACAGGCGTTTTGGTTTCAGTCGAAACGTATCAACCCGCCGTGACGCGCACTTGTCTGGAAGCCGATGCGAACATTTTGAATCTCACCGGCAACGAAGGCAGCGATGAACTCTTTCGCATGGTAGCCGCGCACGAGGCGGCCGTGATCATCTGTTATGTGCAGGGGAAGAACGTTCGCGAAGTCGGTGATTTTAATTTCAGCGCCGATCCGACCGAAATGATGCGCGAATATTTTGCCCGGCAAATTGAAATCGCCACGCGCAACGGCGTCGAAAAAATATTCATCGACCCCGGCCTTGGCTTTTACTATCGCAATTTACAGGACAGCGCGGTTCGCGTGCGGCATCAGATGAATATTTTTCTGAACACGTTTCGACTGCGCACCCTGGGTTTCCCGGTCTGCCATGCTTTGCCGCACGCCTTTGAATTTTTTGGTGACGAAGTCCGGTGCGCCGAACCGTTCTTCGCCGTTCTGGCGGCATTGGGCAAAACGGATTTGTTTCGGACGCACGAAGTGCCATGCATCAAGGCGGTGCTGGAAACGATGAAAGTTTTTTGATGCCTCACGCAAAGGATGCAACGCATACGAAGAAATCAAAACAAGATTCCTTGCGCACTTAGCGTCCTTTGCGTAAGGCAACAGCAGTCTTGCGCTGGCAAAGGAACACGCCTTCCTCTTTCGATTTAGTTATCCACTCGTCAGCCACGTTCAGACCCTGTTGAAGAAGGAGCCTCCGAACCAATTCCGGTGTGTGGCGGTACGAAAAAAACAGACGCACAGATTCACCCGCCCGAAAGCTAAATCGGTCGTTTTCAATTTGAATTTCGCGGGTGCGGAAAAAATGAAATCGGGCAACTATTCGTTTCAGACCGTGACTGGCATCCTCAATTGCAAAACGGAGTTCTCCATCAGCCCGCTCAACACCCAGATCCAACAGAAACGTCAGCAGCCAATCGCGCGTTAGAGCGTTATCGTACAGTGGAAGAATGTGTTTTACCCCCGCTGCATAGTCATGACCTGGCGCAAGGTTGGCGCTGAACAGCAAAAAGTCTTCGGGCCCAACCAGGGAAGCGAGCTTCGGTAAAATCATTTCCGGCTCGAAATTTGGGATCATGCCGAAAAATGTCACCAACCGTGCGGCGTTTTGGGAGGGACGGCATGTTGCTGTCCCTAAATTATTTTCTTCAAAGACGCTGCGCAAATCACCCGCCGAAGCCAGATCACAAACGAGCGGAAAACAATTTTGCTCGGAGACTGCGGCCAGCGCCGCCTGTCGCGCAACGAGCACCATTGAGGCGCTGACGTCAGAAGGCGTGTAGAGAATTTCTTTGCCCTGAGCTTTGAGCAAACTGAGCAGGCGCGTGTCTTTCTGCCCACCACCACAGCCAAGTCCGATGACATGAACGATGGAAGCAGAAATTTTTCCGGTGACCGCTGCAAAACTTTTATCATAAGTCGCGGCGCAATCTTCATCCGTTCGCGAGGGCGAATACGCCTGATGGAGAGCCAGCCATTGCTGAGTTTGTTTGAC
>JBEEGR010000146.1:0-2697 GCA_041166985.1 Verrucomicrobiota bacterium
ATCTCATCGGCTTGAACTTTCGCAAAAAGCGGAATACTCGTGCGCCATTCGTTGCGCTCGCCGATTAAATAATTCGCTTTGCCGGGCAACGACCCAAGTCCGGCCAGTTTTGCCTCCGGATTCGCGCCGACAAGTTGCAAACGGACGAGGCGCGTTTCGGTTTGGTTGTTTTCCCGATTGAAAACGATGCGCGACTTTGCCGGTTGGCCGATGGCTTTGCTGAGAATGAGCGTTGCTTCCGTCGGAGCCAGCGCGACGTTGCAATCCTGTCCGCGCGCGACGAACTGGTCCCCGTTGGCTTCAAAGTAAAGCGGCGCGTTGGCGATAGCTGAAACGCTGGGACGGTTCGCCGGCTGCACCGCACTTACGGTCATTGCCGCGAAACCGAACGCCACGGCCATCACGGCGCGTTGCGTTTTAGAAAATTTTGCTGACGGCTTCATATTAAAATTCGCGCGTGTAACCCACGCCAAACTGGAATTTACCAGAGCTGCTGTTGTATTGATCGTGCTGAATCGGTATGCCGTAATCGAGCCGCAACGGGCCAATGGGCAGGTTCAGGCGAATGCCCAGACCCCAGTTGTCATTGTAATTCTGGAAATCATACGTGTAGGGATTCCGCATCACATTGCCGATGTCGTAAAACACCGCGAAGCGCATCCCGATGCCGCGTTCTTTTTCGCTTTGGAAAATCGGCACACTGTATTCCGCCGAACCAAAATAATACGTATCGCCACCAATCGGCTCTTTCGAACCAGACGTCGGGTCGCGCGGGCTGACCCCGCGATAACGAAATCCGCGCAGTGAATAAAGGCCGCCGAGATAATAGCGATCATAAAACGGAACGTCGTCTGTCGAACCATAAGAATCCGCCACGCCGGTGCCGCCGACGAGTTCCAATACATGACCGGGCAGCAGTCCTTTGAAATACCACGCGCTGCGCAGTTCGAGTTTGTAGAATTCTTTGTCGCCGGGAAATTGTCCCGCGATCATCGCCGACAATTCGGTGCGCTCGCCTTTATTCGGAAGCGTGACGCTGTTGCGGGTATCGTAAGCGATGGAGGTGTCGAGTTTTGAAATCAGCGAATGGCCTTGTTCCTTCAACAGGTCTTCGGGAATGTTTCGAGGTTGAGAAGGAATTGGAAACGAGTTGGTCCGGCCCACATTCCCGCTAAATAAAATCCCCACATCCTCCAGCGTGTAACCGACACTGCCGATCAGGAAATCGCTGCCCAGTGCCTTCGTCAGGCTCAAACGTCCGCCGGTGCGTGTTTCGTCGTAAAGACTTTCGAGACTTTGGAAATTCAAATCATGCCGGTACAAATCCGTTTGGAACGCCAGCTTGCGCCCAAGAAACCACGGCTCAATAAACGAGATGAGGTAATCCTGGCGTTGCGTTCCCATCTGGACGCGCAAACGGAATTTCTGGCCGCCGCCAGTGAATGTGGGCGGATGAAACAAATCGAAATTGCCCTGGCTGACTTCAACGAACCCAACGATCGAATCCACGGAACTGAAACCCGCGCCCATAGTCAGGTTGCCGGTATTTTTTTCATCGACGGCCACGATGAGGTTTTTGCGGTTTGGAACATCCGTGGCTTCCGGCCTAGTATCCACCTTTTCAAAAAACTGCAACCCTTCCAGGCGCTGTTTGCTGATCTTCACGCGGACCATGTCGAACGTTTCACCAGGCGAAACGGCAAGTTCGCGGCGAATGACTTTGTCTTTCGTCTTGGTGTTGCCGCGAATTTCAATTTTCTCAATGTAGGATTTCTGGCCTTCATCGATCTGAAATTCCAAATCCATCGTGCCGGTTTCGGTGTTCGGAATTTTAACAACGTTCAGATTGCGCGCCGACATGCCCGGATCAATGTATCCCTTGGAGCCGTAGAAATCCGTGATCAATTGTTCGTCTTTAGTCAGGCCGGACGGGGTGAAGTCGTCACCCACATCCATCCGCAAACCGTTGGGACCAAGCTTGGTTTTTTTGACCAGTCCGGCGGGCTGTTGCTGGGCAATGCCCTGCGCGATGTCGGTCACGCTGAAAACTTTGTTCCCGGTGAATTTAACCGAACCGACTTTATATTTGCGGCCTTCGTAAACATTAAACCGAATGACGAGCGTCTTGGGCGTGGGATGTTCGAACTGCACGTCCTTGATTTCAAAATCAATGTAGCCTTTGTCGTGATAAAACGCGTTGAGTTTCTCGCGGTCGTCCTCAAATTGTTCGTCCTTGAAAATCCCGCTGCCGGTAATCCACGAAAACATCCAGTGCTGGCGGGTCTTAAGGACTTTGCGAAGCTGCTTTTGGGTGAAGGCGGACGCACCAACAAATTCGATGCGGCTGATTTTCATTTTCTTGCTTTCCGTCACTTCCAGCGTGGCGGTACCGCGTCCGGCATTCTCGTCAATGTTCAAAACATATTTGACCTGGGTGCCCGGATAGCCCGCCTTCTGGTACATCTTCTGGATTTCCTGGCTGTCCGTGAAAAGTTTCCGTTCGTCCAATGGTTCGCCGACTTTCGACGTCAGCTTTTTGCGCAACTTGGAATCGCTGAATTTCTTATTGCCGGAAAATTTTATTTCCGTCAGCCGCGGCTTGCCCTGCACAACATAAGTCAACACCGCGCCGTCGGGTGTTAATTCATCTCCGACGCGAATATTGTAGAACAACCCGGTGCCGTAAAGATTGCGGAC
>JBEEGR010000147.1:0-2993 GCA_041166985.1 Verrucomicrobiota bacterium
GAAACAATGGGCACGAATCTTGTCCTGCGCACGGGCGGAAACCATGCGCTCATGCAGCTCGCGCCGTTATCCCGGAAAGTGCAATGGAATCGCGAGCTGAAACAACCCGAACCGATGAGCGCCAGGGAGCGTGATGCTTTTCAGGCGTTGTCCGCCAGCTTGCCGAGCAACGGCAAGTCAGTGCGTATTACCGGTCCGCTGTTGAATGGATCCAAGACTCTGGAAAACGGATGCAAACTGGTTTTGGAAGTGCGAGAGTTTAAGCTACAGGAGCTAAAATGAAATCATTAGCAGGCTTGGTCCTTATCCCATTCATCAGCTTAAGCTTGGTATCTGCTGAAGGGCAGCCGACCGAGATTGGGAAAGCCATTAAAAATGCGTTGAGTTCTTCTTCTTCTTTGTCGGCAACTCAAACGTCGCCCGGAGTAAGATTGAACGGCATTTTTGTTGTCCCCCCGATAAGAAAGGCGCTGGTCGAAATAGGAATACCTGGACAAGAGGGAATACGATGTGCATTGGCGGAAGGAGAGAGGGCTGTTGGCGTTGAGCTACTGGCGATCCATGAAAGCAAGGGCACAGTAACGGTTCGATACGATGGATCCACGAACGAACTTATGTTGTTGGCCGCGCCTAATCATGGAACCAACTTCAATGTTGAAGCAGAAAAAGATGTCTCACATCTGGAATACCACAAAATGCGTGCCCGCCTTGATCGCGAACGCGATGCGCTTGAAAACGCGAACGCCCAAATTAATTCGTCAAAAACCGCTCAATAGCACAGAAATCAAAGGCTCAAAAGCAACCACGGTTAAAAGAAAGCCTGACAGAATTGCGTCTCTGCTTAAATTGTCCGCGTGACCGTCCTTGAGGGCATTCAAAAAAGCGCGGAATTCCTCGCCAAAAAAAATATCGACTCGCCGCGATTGCAGGCCGAACTGTTGCTCGCGCACCTGATCAAGCTGCCGCGCATGAAGCTTTATTTGAACTTCGAACGCGCGCTCACTCCGGTTGAGGTGGATAACTTGCGCGAACTTGTCCGCCGCCGCGCCCAGCGCGAGCCCTTGCAGCACATCGTAGGTTCGACTTCATTTTGCGGATTTGAAATCGCGGTGAACCGACACGTGCTCGTGCCGCGTCCGGAAACGGAATTGCTGGCGGAGGCGGGCTGGAAGTTTTTGTTGGAGTCCACGCTTCAGCGTGCGCCGGAACAGCCTGAAGGCTGGACTCCAACCGCCCTGGACTTCGGCACCGGCAGTGGCTGCATCGCGATTGCGTTGGCGGCGAAATGTCCGAACGCCCGAATCATCGCGCTGGATATTTCAGGTGACGCGTTGGAACTGGCGAAACAAAACGCCGCGCGAAATAATGTGGCCGACAGGATTGAGTTTTTACACGGCGACGGATTTGAAATTTTTCTTTCGGAGGGACGAGTTACACGAGTCCCTGAATTGAATTCGTTAAGGGAAGTCAGGGACTCGCAGCGCTCGTCCCTCCGAGTAACGCAATTCGACCTCATCATCAGCAACCCGCCTTACATCGCGAGCGCGGAAATCGAAACGCTGGAACCCGAAGTCCGCGACTTCGACCCACGCAGCGCATTGGATGGCGGAACGGACGGACTGGATTTTTATCGCCGGCTCGCAGCGGAATCGCGCGACTTTCTAAAACCAGCCGGGAAAATCATGATGGAATTTGGCGAAGGGCAGGGCGATTCGATAGAAAATATTTTTGAAAATCAAAAGTGGATTGTGGAAGCGATTCAGGAGGACTACACTCACCGCGCTCGAATTTTAATTGCGCGATTAAATTTGTAGCGGCGCTCTGTGAGCGCCGGACAATGCGCAAAATTTGCGACGGTCATAGACCGCCGCTACAACAATTCAGAATCTCATGGAAAGTTTACTCATCAAAGGCGGCGTGCCGCTGAACGGCGAAGTCACCATCAGCGGAGCCAAAAACGCCGTCCTGCCCATCATGGCGGCGACTTTACTCACGGGCGAGCCATGCGTTATCCGGCGCGTGCCGGATCTCAGCGACGTGAAATTCATGGGCCAGATTCTTGAATATCTGGGTGCGTCGGTGAAATTCGACGGCGACACGGTTTACATTCACGCCAAAAAAATCAAAGGCGCTGGCGATTACGAGATCGTCCGCAAAATGCGCGGCTCGATTTGCATCATGGGACCGCTGCTCGGGCGATTGCGCAAGGCGAGAGTTTCATTGCCGGGCGGCTGCGTCATCGGCGCGCGGCCAATCAATCTTCACCTGAAAGGTTTCGAAGCCCTGGGCGCGAAATTGAAAATTGAAAACGGCTACGTGGAAGCCAGCACGAAAAGACTGACAGGCGCGCCGGTATTTCTCGGCGGACGCGCGGGTTCAACTGTTCTTGGCACGGCGAACGTGATGATGGCCGCGACTCTCGCTGAGGGTGTCACAATCATTGAAAGCGCAGCGTGCGAACCCGAAGTGGTGGACCTCGCGAATTTTCTCTGCGCGATGGGCGCGAAGATTTCCGGGATCGGCAGTCCGACCATTACCGTAACGGGCGTCAAGGAACTTCACGGCGCGGAACACGAAGTCATTCCTGATCGCATCGAAGCCGCGACCTACGCGATTGCCGCCGCTGCGACAAACGGCGAAGTGACGTTGCGCGGCGCGCGCATGGACCATCTGCACGCTGTGCTCGATAAGCTCCATGACGCCGGCGTGAAGATTGAACGCGGCAGCACTGGCATTACGGTGAGTCGCAACGGAAAATTAAAACCGGTGGACATCACGACGCTGCCTTATCCCGGTTTTCCGACCGACACCCAGGCGCAAATCATGGCCTTGATGGCAGTCACGCCCGGCATCAGTATCATCACTGAACGAATTTTCGAGTCGCGCTTCATGCACGTAAGCGAACTCGCGCGACTGGGCGCGGAAATCGACATCGAAGGCCCGAGCGCGATTGTCAAAGGCGGCAAGCCATTGAGCGGCGCTCCAGTGATGGC
>JBEEGR010000148.1:0-3216 GCA_041166985.1 Verrucomicrobiota bacterium
GGGGCCACGCCGAACACGGCTGGCTGGATACACATCACACGTTTTCGTTCGCAGGTTATTACGATCCCGAGCACATGGGTTTTCGTTCCCTGCGCGTGATTAACGACGACAAAGTCGCGCCGGGCGCGGGCTTCGGCACGCATCCGCATCGCGACATGGAAATCATCACTTACGTTTTGAGCGGCGCGCTCGAACACAAAGATTCGATGGGCAATGGCCGCATTATCAAGCAAGGTGAGTTTCAATACATGGCCGCCGGCACGGGCGTGCAGCACAGTGAATTCAATCCGTCGGACAAAGAACCGGTGCATCTGTTGCAAATCTGGATTCAACCGGATCGCAAAGGCGCGAAGCCGAACTACGCGGAGAAATCGTTGGGCAAAGCCGCGCCGGGAAAATTATATCTGGCCGCGTCGAAGTCAGGCCGTGATGGTTCGATTCCGATCAATCAGGATGCGGAAGTTTACGTTGCCAAATTTGGTGGCGGCGAGACTCTTGAGCATTCGTTGCAACCGGGCCGTCATGCGTGGGTGCATGTCGCGGAAGGCGAACTCACGTTGAACGGTCAAAAACTGGCCGCTGGCGATGCCGCGGCATTGAGCGATGAAACGTCGCTGAAGTTCTCGGCGACCAAACCGGCGCAGGCGCTTGTGTTTGATTTAAACTGAGCCACCTTACTCAACAACGTGAAAAAGACTCTGCGCATTCTAGCTGTGATTCTCGTCCTGGCGTCCGCCGGTTTCTGGCTGGCGTCAGGCGCGAATCGCGGCTGGACTAAAACCAGCGTGCCGGTCAAAACTTTAGACGAAGTCACCGGCATCGAAGGCATCACTTATCAAAAGAAATTTGTGCCCGGAGTTGATTTTCTAGCGGTTGGAATCGCTGCGGCTGTTTTACTGACGGGCGTTTCATTTTTATTTCGAACGAAATCAAAACCAAACCAATCAAACGACAAACTAAACCAACAACTCACATGAAAATTAAATTATCCATCCTCCTGGCCACCGCCGCTCTTGCGAGTGCTGCTTTTGCTGCGCCTCAAACATTTGATTTTAAAGATCCGAAAGGCGTGAACACCGCGTTGTTCCATTTGGACGCGCCGCTCGAATCCATCAATGGCAGCGCGAATGGAATTTCCGGCACCGTCTCTTTCGATCCGGAGAATCCCGCGGCCACGAAAGGCAAAATCGTCGTCACGACCGAATCGTTGACTGTTCCGAATTCGATGATGAACGGCCATCTGCACAGCGACAAATGGCTCGACGCCGCAAAGTATCCCGAGCTTAGTTTTGAAGCCAAGGAATTGAAAAATGTGAAGACAAGTGGCGACGTGACCACCGCTGATGCTGTCGGCACGTTCACACTCAAAGGCGTTTCCAAGGAACTGACGATTCCCGTGAAGCTGACTTACCTAAAAGACAAACTCAGCCAACGCGTGCCGAATGCGAAGGGTGATCTGCTGGTCATTCGCTCCAAGTTCACGATCAAACGCAGCGACTTCAATATCATGGCCCATCAGGCGGAAGACAAAGTATCGGACGAAATCGAACTGACCCTGGCAATTTCAGGCGCTTCGGCGAAATAATTTCAACTCTGTCCGGAGGGACGAGCTCCGCGAGTTCCCTAAACTCGTTTGAAGTTTTAGGGCCTCGTGGAACTCGGCCCTCCGGAATCTTCGTCTTCTTTCTGTTTCTCATCACTGGCTTCCAGCCAGCGAACGATGCGCCAGCAAAGCACGCCGACAAACGTCAGAACCACCGCCGCGAGCGAAGTGCCGATGATGACATCCTTCTGTTGTTGGAACGAAACATTCCGAATCGCAAACACCACGCACCCGACAAAGGTTCCCAATGCCGCGATCGCAATCATAATTCCCCATAACCGGTTTTGTCCTGTTGGCTTTTCACTGTTTGCACGCCGCATGAGCCATTGAAAAAATAAAACGGTCAGAATGCCCGCTGCAAAAAACGCCATCACCGTCAGTAACGAAAATCGGATGATAATGATTGGATTGATTTGCTTGAGTGATGCGAGAAATCCTGCCGCGATCGCCATGCTGAGCGCCGAGGCCCACGTCACGACGCGCTCGAAGTCGTGCGAATGTTTCGATTGGTCTGGGGGTGTTATGTCATCGCTCATGCGTATCAGTGTAGCATAAAATTTGTCGGAGGGACGAGCGCTGCGAATTCTCGCGATTTTTAACTGCTACCGTAGCGGCGTGTCGGCAGACCGCCGCAATTTCTAAACGAATTATAAATGCGGCTCTCTGCCGAGGAGCCGCTACGCTCTTGCCAAAGTTTCAAAACATCTTTCCGGGATTCAAAATCCCATTCGAGTCCAGCGCGCGGCGCAATTCTCGCATTACACGCATTTGCGCATCGCCGGCGAACTTCGGCAGGAAAGATTTCTTAGCCACTCCGATGCCATGCTCTCCAGTAATCGTTCCGCCAAGACAAATGGCTTCCGCGAAAATTTCTTTAAAGGCTTCTTCGACGTGATGCATTTCTTCTTTGTTCCGTTCGTCCGTGAGAAATGTTGGATGCAGATTGCCGTCGCCCATGTGGCCGAATGTGCCGATGCGCAGTTTGTATTTTTTCGCGATGGATTCAACGAAGCGAACCATCTTCGCCAATTCACTACGCGGCACGGTGACATCTTCGAGAATGGTTGTCGGCGCGACGCGCGCAAGGGCGGAGAACGCGCTACGACGGGCGGTCGCCATTCTTGTGGCCTCGGCGTCATCCTTTGCCACGCGAATTTCCAACGCGCCGTTTTTACGGGCGAGTTCTTCCATCTTCGCCATCTCTTCAGCGACAGCGGCGGGGTGGCCATCCGTTTCCATCAGCAACAACGCTTCGCAATCGAGTGGCAGGCCGATCTTCGCGTAGTCCTCGACGCAATGAATCGTCGTGCGGTCGAGAAACTCCAGCGTGCAGGGAATGATTTGCGCCGCGATGATGTCCGACACCGCCTGCGCCGCGTGGTCCATCTGCGCGAACGTGGCGACGAGCGTGCGCTTCGCGGCCGGTTTCGGAATCAGCTTGAGCAACACTTTCGTGATGACGCCGAGCGTGCCTTCCGAGCCAATGAACAAATCCTTGAGCGAATATCCCGCGACATCTTTCACGCACTTGTTGCCCGTCCACAAAAGTTCGCCATCGGGCAAAACGACTTCCATGCCCATGACATAATTGCGCGTGACGCCGTATTTCAAAC
>JBEEGR010000149.1:0-3414 GCA_041166985.1 Verrucomicrobiota bacterium
GATGCAACGCCTGGCTCAAAATAACCAGGTCAACACTGTGCGGCTCAATCGGTGGGTTCTGAAGATCACCGAGACGGAATTCCAGATTCTTTAAATTATTCTTCTTCGCTTTCGCTGCGCCGAACGCGACGATTTTTTCTGAATTGTCCACCGCGATTACCTTTTTGCACTTTCGCGCGAGCAGTTCGCTTAACAAACCTTCGCCCGCGCCCAAATCGGCAACGACGAGCGGCGGCACAATCCGCAACAACAAATGCCCAAACGCCTGCCACGAACGTCCCGGCCCATAAACACGATCAAACCGCCCCGCAATTTGATTGAAATAAACCTGCGCCTGTTCGCGTCGGCGATTCAGGATACGCTTCAGGTTGATTTGATCGCTGTCTTGTTCGGAAAGTTCCTTGGCCCCACGAATCGCCAGTTGAATAAATTCCGCCGCCGAGCCAGTCGCATGATGATTGAGTTTGTAGAACGTGCGTTTGCCCTCGCGGCGCGATTGCACCAAACCGGAATCCTGTAGCAATCCAAGGTGCGTCGAGATTCGCGACTGCCCCATGCGCGTGATTTCCTGGAGTTCGTTGACGGACAACTCGTCCTTCTCCAGCAGCGCGACGATCCGCAGCCGCGTCGGGTCCGATAGCGCGCGTAATGATTTGAGAGTGGATGACATGTTATTAATTGAGATTCAGTTAACGTTCGACTGAAAAAGTAATGTCAAACTGGTTTCGTTCGGCAGCAGGAATATGTGTAGAGCGGGATGGTCTTTCTTTCCCGCCATCATCTTGTCGATTCGGGCCAATACTATAAACCACATAGCCCTTCGTTGTTTTTTTGAATCGCAATGGTCGGCCATCGTACGGATCCAACGGAACAGCAACAAAAAAGTCCGGCACAAGACTTTCGAGCGAGTCAGGAGTCATCCCATTATGTGTTATCCGCCACCTTTCAATTGCAACTGCGGTGAAGGAAGTTCGAAGACTTGCGCGCACATATGCATCCCTGAGTGAGGTATGGGAAAGCGATGGCAAAAACAGCGAAGACATAAGATAAAAGCCATGACGCGCTTGAGCCTCCAACTTATCCGACTCATTTGTCAAAGATAGTGAAGCAGGCGGCGTTAGACTGACAATCGCAATATTTGTTTCCATGGCCCTGAGAAAAAAATTGCGATCTCGTTCAAAAAAACCCAAACAACGCCAACTGATTCCGGGATTTGCTTTTGGCAATCCGGTTTTTTCTTCATCGTCTGAGATTCCTTGATTGGATATCTCGACCATTTTCCTGACATCATCTTGGGCTAATCGAATGAATTCTCCAGAAATAGCACGCTCGCCTATCATTCCTGTCAGAAATCGGTTTGTGGATTCTGTTGATACCAGTTCCGCTGACAAAGCTTCAAGCGCTGCGCTTGAAACTGGAGCGCGACATAAAACTCGCTCTAGGCTCTGGCAGGAAATTGCCAATAATCCGGCAGCGGTGAGTTGAGAGATAAGGATTGGCTCGCCATCCAATGAACGGGCAATTTTTAGAGATGTCTCGATTTTTTTTAAAGCATCTTCCCCCTTTCCTTTATCGGCGCAAAGGAAAGCTTCACATTCTAACAATCTCACAATTTGCTTTAGGCCCGTCAAATGCGGCAGCTTCAACGCCGGTCCCTCCATGTAGTTGAGTGGATAATGTGACTTGGGATACAGCGAAGCTGCAACAGCTATATCGAGCGCCTCTTTGTTGGTCTCAACTGCGGCAAAAATCGACGCTCGTAATTCCGTTGAAATCGCCTCCTTTCGCGGTGGCAACTCAAATCGATAGTTATCCGTGACGCCATCTGAATGCAAATGCGCTATTGCATTTGTATAAATCAGCGCTCCGTTTTCTGCATCGGATACTTCGCAGGGCCATTTCGATAAATCCTCCCAATTTACGGGCAAACCTGCTGCACGAATCGCGTTGATCCGAATACTGATTTCTCGCCGTAGTTGCCATCGCCACACCATAAATGAAACCACGGCAGTCACAACCACAGTGCAAAAGATAATAAAAGCGTAACGAATATATTTCCGCTTCCGGCTACCCGACTGCGGCGTGATTATGGGCGGTGCCTTCTTCATTCTTTTTTATTGAAGTGGGATATTTGTTATCCCGTTCATTGCTCCCGGGGTGAATAACCCGGAAATATTTATTGACTGACTTCACAATGGATATATCATCCTATCCTGATACGTCAATATGACATTTTAACCAACGCAGGAAGCCAATATACATGAGCAAAAATTTCATCTTCTCTTCAGAGTCCGTCGGCGAAGGCCACCCGGACAAAGTTTGCGATACGATTTCCGATGCAGTCCTCGACGCCTGCCTCGCGCAGGACCCGCGCAGCCGCGTCGCCTGCGAGACTTACGCCAAGAGTAATCTCGTAGTCGTCGGTGGCGAAATCACAACCAACGCGAAACTTGATTTCAACCAGATCGCCCGCGATGCCATTCGCGAAATCGGTTACACGCACGATGACGATGTTTTTCACGCCGACAAGGTACTCATCATGAATGCGATCACGTCGCAGAGTCCTGACATCTCGCAAGGCGTGGACGCGAAGAAAGCCAAAGGCAAAGAAACCGCCGAGCAAGGCGCCGGCGACCAGGGTTTAATGTTCGGTTATGCCTGCAATGAAACTCCCGAACTCATGCCCGCGCCTATCATGTATGCGCATCAACTCGGCCGCGCGCTCACGAAAATCCGCAAAAGCGGCAAAGTGAAATGGCTGCGTCCCGATGCGAAGAGCCAGGTTTCGGTTCGTTATCAAAATGACCAACCCGTTGAAATCGTCAATGTCGTCATCTCAACTCAACACGCGCACGACGTTGAGCACGCGACGATCAAAGAATTCTGCATCGAAGAAGTCATCAAGAAAGTTCTCCCGAAAAATTTGCTCACCAAGGAAACCAAGTTCCTCATCAATCCGACCGGACGTTTCGTCGTTGGCGGACCGCAGGGCGATACCGGTTTGACCGGCCGAAAAATTATCGTGGACAGCTATGGCGGCATGGGCCGTCACGGCGGCGGCGCATTCTCCGGCAAAGACCCCTCGAAGGTAGATCGTAGCGCCGCTTACATGGGCCGTTACGTGGCGAAGAACATCGTCGCCGCCGGTCTCGCGACCAGCGCGGAGATTCAATTCGCCTACGCCATTGGTTATCCTGACCCGGTCAGCGTGTGCGTGAATACCTTCGGCACCGGCGTGGTGAGCGATGAAGCCATTGAACGCGCGGTTTGCGAAGTGTTCAGCTTCAAGCCCGCCAACATTATCAAGCAATTGAATTTGCTCCGTCCGATTTACGGCAAGACTACCAATTACGGTCACTTCGGCAAAACCGATCCGGCCATCACTTGGGAAAAGGCCGACAAAGCCGAAGCACT
>JBEEGR010000150.1:0-4325 GCA_041166985.1 Verrucomicrobiota bacterium
ATTTCCGTTTGAAGCCCCAGAAGGCGGTTACGAACCAATTGTGAAATTCTATTTCCAGAAAATTCAGCCCGATTGGGACACGTTCTTAAAAAAAGATTTCTATATCCGCTTTGGCAATCCCCCCATCTATGGTCGCTTGCATGTGGAGACTGGCATCGATCAAAAGGGCGCGCGTCTAAAGTTCGCTATAAATCCTGACGGGTCGAGAAATCTTGAGTCTCAATAATATGTCGCCAAGGGTGTTTAAAATTGTATGCAGCGCAGGCGGCGTCAACTTGCTCTTATACCTCGCCTGTTACGGCTCACTGAAAAACAATCCGGGGTCTGGTCCAGAAGGAATAGGCACCGCTCTGTTTGCAATGTGTTGTTTGGCTTTCAGTGCGCTGCTTGGTGCCTTTGGTATGAACCAGCTATATTCTGAATTTCATCGTAAAGCGGTTTCTAAGCGGTCAATTCTCGCTACTCTAATTGCTGAATCGCCGCTTTTATTTTATCTCCTGTTTGATGTCTTGCCTCGTAGATTTAGCCATTAAGATTAAAAAGACGGATTTCAGCCGAAGCCGAAATCCGTCTTTTTGTTTTTAATTCACTTTACGGATTAGGCGGCGGCGGAGTCGGTGCATTATTCTTCGCCCGTTGCGGATCGCGTTCAACATGGCTGGCGGTTTGCCACGCAGCCATCTTGTCCGGTTGCGAACCGTATTTGTTGTGCGCGATGGCGTCAATATATGTGACTTCTTTCATCCCGTCGGCGATCAACGCGCCGATGGCTGCCGTGTTGCCGACGCTCTTTTCATTTCCGCTTTCCATCTCGTCTTGCGCCGTGTCAACGGCGTCGCGGTCCGCCTGAAAACTGGCGACGAAGTTGGCCGCCATTTCGTGCGCGATGAATTTCGCGGCCACTCCGGGCTTGCCCAATTCCACCAGGAACGCATCGGCGGCGGTGAGTAGCGCGACCTGCGACGGATTGCCCGGTATCCGGAATTTGTCGGCAAAGCCCGGTTCATCCTGCGCAATGGCACGGGCGGTGCGCGCGATGTTCTGCATGTCCAGACGGATGGCGTCCAACAAAACTTCCTTGGCGGTGGTGCCGTTTTGGTTCTGGCCGGCTTTGGCGGCATCCAGCTTCGTGATGATCTGGCTAAGTTTGGTAAAATGGGTCGCGCCCGAACTGCCCGCCGCAAAATCGGCGGCATTATCTTTTCCAAATGTTTCAACGCGTCCGAACATGTCGTAACGCCGGATTGCTCGATCATTCATCTTGTGTTCCTTTTTGTTTTTGTTGGTTGATTCAGAAGCCCAAAATTATTTCCAGACATGGCGATGGCCTGAACGGATTTTAGATTGGTGCTTCACCTCTGATGAAACCCTGAGGCGAAAATGTTTTAAATTCTCCCGGCCAAGTTGCCAAGTGAAAAATTGTAGCGGCGCTCTGTGAGCGTCGGAAAGGACTTCGGCGGTCATAGACCGCCGCTACAACCCGGAACAGGGACGAAATCACGTAAATTGCTCATTTAGAGGCTCTTTTACAGGGCAAACTGCCTGCCTTACGCGGCCCAGCCTTCGATTTACACACACCTTTGCCACGATTTACACGGCTCAGGGTGCGATTTACACCGGCCAGACCCTCTCTTACATGACTCGGGGTTCCGCTGACACGGGCCACACCTCGAGTTACATGCCTCCGGGCGGTGGTTACACAGACCATGACCCGTCTCGCACATTTCAGGGTCAGGGTTCCACGCGCTCATCCTGTGCTGGCACGGCCAAGGGTTCAATTTACAGCCGCCAAGCCTTGTCTCACAACACTCATGCTTGCGTTAACAAAGTCCACGGAGTCGCTGACAGGCATCCGGGATAGATTCACTTGCATCTGGATAAAACGGGAAAAACAAAAACCCCTAATCAAAAAATGCAGCATTCTTTGTAATGACCTTATTTGACACCTTTCAGGGTTTGTTGTCTGATGCCACGAGACGAAAGGAACTTTATGATGGGTTTGATTATGAACCGGAACCGAAGATTTATCGTGTCGGCCTTGAGCGCGGCGTTTTTGCTCACTGCGCTGACGTTGCCCGCGGCCACACGCTCGGCCAAGCTTCCCATCGCAGCCAAGTGGGGACGCTTCGAGCAGAGTTTCAAAAGCCGGGTCAATTACACCAACGCGCTGCAACAGGCGACACTCAAGGTGACCTTCGTTTCTCCGCGCGGTGAGGCGACGGAAGTGTTTGGTTTTTGGGATGGTGGCAAAACCTGGCGCGTGCGGTTCACGCCCGACCAGCCGGGTCGCTGGACTTTTCAAACGCACTGTTCGGATGAAAACAATAAAGGTCTGCAAAATCAATCCGGCGCGTTCATCTGCACTACGCCGATTGGCCAAAGCCGATTCAACCAACACGGCCCGGTCTGCATCTCGCGCGATGGCCGGCATTTTGAACACGCGGATGGCACGCCGTTTTTCTGGCTCGCCGACATCACGTGGAACGGTGCGCGCGAGTCGAACTTGAAAGACTGGCAGGAATACGCGGAGATTCGCTCATCGCAAAAATTCTCCGCAGTTCAATGGGCTTTGCTGGACGCGCAAACGAATTCGCTGACGCCATTCACGGGCAAAGAAGCGATTCAGATCAATCTGGAATTCTTCCAAAAACTTGATGCGAAAGTGGACGCCTTGAATCGCGTCGGACTGTTGAGTGTCATCGCTCCGTTCTGGCAATCGGCGCTGGCGAATGATCTGCCCGAGGATCAAATGGCTTTGCTCATCCGCTACCTCGCCGCGCGCTTCAGTGCGAATGACGTGGCGTGGCTGCTGCCGGTCGAAGGCGGAAACGCGCGCAGCAAACACATCGGCCAAATGAGTTTTGGCGAACTGACCCACGCTCCGGTAATTTTGTTTCCGGGCGAAATAAATTTTGCGCTGGATGAATTTCGCAACGAAAAATGGGTGGACGCTTTCGGTTTTGGCATCGGCCAGAGCGCCGATGAGGATTCGCTGAAATGGATTGTCTCCGGCCCCCCGGCACACGAATGGAAAAACCTGCCCGCGCGTCCGCTGATTTCAGTTTTACCGCCATTGGAAAACAGCGTCCCCACCCAGGGCGGCGCGCGCGTGAATAGCGACGACGTGCGCAAACTGGCGTGGACAAGTTTGTTGGTATCGGCGCCCGCCGGTGTGACTTACGGCGCGGAAGGCGTGGTGAATTGGAACACGACTCTGGAAGCGGCGCGGCCCCATGTCAGCACGCGCCTCCCGCTCTGGCGGCTTTCGCTGTTTTTAAGCGGCGCAAAACAGATGGGCAACCTGGTCGAAGTTTTTAATTCGATTGAGTTCTCGCAACTGACTCCCGCGTCGAAGTTCATCGCCATTCAGCCGGGCGACCGGGCGCCGCGACAACATATTGCGGCGGCGGAAACCAAAGATTTAAAAGTTGCGTACGTCCCTCAATACCGAACCGTGGAAGTGTTTCTGTCCGCGCTGCCGGCGTCGCCGGTGATTCAATGGGTAAATCCTCAAACGGGTGAAAAGAAACCCGCCGTGGCGGTCGTCGGTTCGCGCACGTGCCAGTTGCCCACGCCCGACACGAATGATTGGTTGTTGGTGGTGAAGAGCGCCGCGAAATGATTCGTTTCGACCGTTGCGAAACTAGCTGGCTCATTTCGCCGGCCGGTTCGTGGAGAAATTTTGCGCCGTCATCGGCCATTCGCGAAAAACCGGATCGGGCGATTCGGTTATGAATGGCCGCCAGAGTTTATCCCAGTCATTTCGATCCGCATGAAGGTAATAGGAGTGGCCCGTCTGCACGGAAAACTGTAGCGAAACGTCGTTTGTACTCATTACCCGATAATATCCATTCGCCACATGTTTGTTCTGCACATAAACTGCTGCCTCTCCTCATCGGAAAGTCGAATTCGTAAAACATGCGGCCCGGGTGAAACTCGGAATTGCTTTTCGCCGCTGATGCTGACCTGAGAAACTTTCTTTCCGTCAATCGACGTTACCCAAAGAGGGGCATTCGCGTGAATCGAAGGGGAATTTTTTGAACGTGCCGGTTCATGATAACGCGCGACACAACCAGAGGCCGCCATCAATGCCAACAATGCAAAACGACTGAAGAGAAAAGCCAATCGGCGACGCGCGCGCTTTTGATATGAATCTTTATTTTCGTTGTCAATTTTTTAACTGAGCGCGCTTATTTCCAGTCAAACACCGTCATCGCATCGGCGTCTTCCCACTTGTTGTTGCGCGAAATGCTCGGCGTGATGCGTCCGGAATATTGCAGCACGCGATGTTCGCCTTCTTTCTCCAGGGTGAAATAAAGCGGGTC
>JBEEGR010000151.1:0-3529 GCA_041166985.1 Verrucomicrobiota bacterium
CGCGAATCAATTGGCCGATGCCGCTTTCCGGCACGCCGAGTTCCTTTAAAAATTCTTTGGCTTCCGCATCTGAGAGGTCAATCAGGTCGCTTTCAATCTGCGCGCTGATGACCACGGCTTCGCAGGCAAAATGATTTTTAGTGTATTCCCGAACTTTCAGAACGTAGGGATTGTTGTCTGCCGTCGCGAGGTCGCTTTCCTTGACGTTGCAGGCGAAGATCGTCGGCTTATCCGTCATCAACCAGAACAACCGCGAAATAATTTTTTCTTCCGGCGTCAGTTCGAGCGTGAGCGCGGGTTTGCCGGCATTTAAGTGCGGCTCTATTTTTTTGAGAACATTTTCCTGCGCGAGCGCTTCTTTGTCGCCGCGTTTGGCGTCCTTGGCCACGCTGCCGAGGCGCTTTTGCACCGCTTCAAGATCGGCGAGCACGAGTTCGGTCGTGATCGTTTCGATGTCGCGCACCGGGTCCACGTTGCCCGCGACGTGATGAATATCCGCGTCTTCAAAACAGCGCACGACCTGGACGATGGCGTCCACTTCGCGAATGTGGCTGAGAAATTTATTGCCGAGACCTTCGCCCTGCGATGCGCCTTTGACGAGACCGGCAATGTCCACGAATTCGATGGCCGCTGGAATTACGACGTTCGTCTTGGCGATTTTTTGCAGTTCATAAAGCCGCGCATCCGGCACGGTGACGATGCCGACGTTGGGATCAATGGTGCAGAAAGGATAATTGGCCGCCTCCGCTTTACGGGTGCGCGTGACGGCATTAAACAGAGTGGACTTGCCGACATTGGGCAAACCGACGATTCCAGCTTTTAACATCAAGACAGTGTAATGATGTCACAACCGGTTTTCCAGCGTGGTGTTTGCAATGTGCATTGCGCCGGCGGACTTTCGTTTTTACTCTGCTCAGTGAATGCTGAAGCGCGCCTTCATTTTTCTCGCGGTTTTCGTTTCGTTGGCGGTTCGCGGCGTAGAAACGAACTCCTTTCTAATTACCACGCTGAATTGTTACTTCTTTTTTGGCGGCGCCGTGACGAAACGCGAATTCAATCAACCGCGCACGTCGGAAGATTATTGGAAGAAAGCATCGAACCTTGTCAGTCTGCTTCCGTCGGAAGCGCCGTTGCTGATTGGTTTGCAGGAAATGGGCCACGCGCGCGAGGTTACAAATTTTGCACGGATCGCCGCAGCGCGTTACAAATGCGGCTACCTGCCGCTATTTGTTTCCGGCAAGGACACATTCACCGAACAAAATGTCGCGGCGCTGTTGCGCATGGGAACGGGCTGGGGCTTGGCTGATTTGCCAGGGCGCGACGCAGGTTTGGACGCTTCACTTTCGAAACATCTGGTGCTGCATCTAACCAATATGACAAGTTCACTTGAGGTCTGCGTCGTTCATTTGCGGCGCGCCGTGGGACGCAGTGGCCCGAAGAAACAAAAAACGCAGGACGAGGCGTTGTGGTTATGGGCCAAAAAACGCTTTCAGCAAAACACCAATGCCAATCTCGTCATTTTTGGGGATTTCAATGAAACCAAGCCACCGGGTGATTCCGCTCAAGGCGTGGCGGTTTTATTGCAACCCGGCTCGCCTTTGCACGATGCCTTTGAATTTTCCAAAGGCATCGTTCGCACTCACGCCAACGGGAATGCTTATGATCGCATTTTAATTTCCGATTCGGTGGTTAAAGGTTCGGCCGGTTTAAAGTTTGTTGGCATTTCTGTTCATGAACATGACAAAGGCAAAGGCGCTGACCGACTTTGGTTTACCGATCATTTTCCCGTGACGGCCCGGCTCATTTCTTATTAGCTATTTTTTTCTCGCAAAAAATTTCCCGCCCTTCAAATTAGCTTTATGAATCGCACTTGGAAGTTTTGCCTGGCTCTGTGCTGCGCAAGCATGGTGATTTTTTCAGGGTGTGTTAACGGTCCAACCCGGCAATACCCCAAATTCCCGGATCAGACAAAAAGAGTCGCGGATCCAAGTATGGCGCGCGTTTATTTGATTCGTCCGAAAAAGGGTTTGAATCAGCAAGTTCCCGTTAACTTTTACGGAAATGATTCGGCGGCTATCGGTCCGAGGGTTGACCCGGTTAGAGAGTCAAGACCGGTTATTCCACAGTTAGGTCTGTTTGCGCAAAACCCAAGAGCCAATAGTCGCTGGCGGATGATCGGTCAGGTTGCCGCCGGGAGTTATCTTTGTTGGGAGGAACCGCCACACGTTTTCGCGCTTCAAGGAATTCAAGGAAAGACGAACAGCCTTTTTTCGCTCAATCTGACGGCGGGAAATGTTTACTATCTGTGCGCCTCCACTCCCGGATTCTGGATGCCCAGGTCTGTTATTGAATCTATAAGCGAAGAAGAAGGCTTGGCGCTTTTGAAAGAATCCAAGCCGCCGGACGATTACAGAAACCGAAATCAAAAATGAAAATAAAAAAACACCTCAAAACAGCGGCCGCGTTCAGTTCCTGCGCGGTGATTTTGTCCCTTGTCGGATGCGCGACGACGGACTCAACTACTAACCCCACTGGTTCAATCGGCGCGAATGGAAATCGTTTTCCTTCCAAATACATCGCGACAGACGGACGAACGATTGAAATCGGCTCCCGCTCCGCAGCGGACGGCGGTTGGAATTATCGAGATCCCCATCTCGATAAGTGTTGGATCGCCTCCGATTTTAATTTCAGCGGTTATGACACGCTTTACATAGCGCCGACTCTTTCCACCGCGAAATTGCACAATCCAGAGGAGGAATCTCCCCATCAACTGGCGAAAGAAAATCTTCCAATTGAATTAAACCAAATGCTGAACGCGAGAAACATTTTCGCCAATGTGGTTTTCCGGGAAGCCGACATTAAACCCGGAGACCACGTGTTGAAGTTGGAAAACACAATTACCGACTACGCCAAAGGCGGGGGGGCCGCGCGATATTTTGTGGGTCTCTATGGCGGCGGCCAGCCGGTGCTGCGGGTTTCAGGTAAAATGACTGATGGCGGTAAAACGGTCTTCAGTTTTGAAGTTCGCCGAAGCGGCACCTCGGCTGGCGCCCGAATGGTCGGCGCATTCAAAAGCGACGTAGATATTCAGACCGAAGATATTCGCAGCATGGTGTTGGATCTGACCGACTTCATGGCCGCTGTTGCCGGAAAATATCAACCGGCAAACTAATTCATCCTTAAAGGTCAACCCTGGTTCGCTTCGCTCACCGCATCGCGAATCAGGGTTTTGAATTTGTCCACCCCTTGATCAAACGCAGCAGAAATGGGCAGCACCGTCGTCTTGCGGACATGGCGTTTGAACTTCTTCAGATTTTCTTCCGCGACCGGCTCGTCCATTTTATTGGCCACGACCAAACGCGGTTTCTGCACGAGCGCGGGATCGTAAAGCTCGAGTTCAGCGAGCAGTTTTTTGTAATCATCCCAAGGCTCGCGCGCATCGGTGCCAGCCATGTCGAGCAGGATGACCAGGATTTTGCAGCGTTGAATGTGGCGCAGAAATGAATGACCGAGGCCGACGTTGTTGTGC
>JBEEGR010000152.1:0-5954 GCA_041166985.1 Verrucomicrobiota bacterium
CGCGAGTCGTGCATGACTGCGACCACTCGCAAGCGGTCTGGAGATTCGAGGTAAATCACTTTGTAAGGAAAATCATTGAGCCGCCACTTTTCGTGTCCCGTGATCGAACGGGGAACCGAATTGGGGATTGGCGGCAATAAACTCCTCCGCGGCGAGCAGGGGCGTTGGAATCGTTCACCCAAGCCCGGCTGGCGCTCCTCGTACCAGATGAACGCATCCAAGACTTCAACGCGAGGGCCGGGGTGATAAGCGGCGGGCTTTGATTTCATTGAGTTTACGCCGAATCTCGGCGTGGACTTTCTCGGAAGGGATGAGTTTGACGCGGCCCGTTTCCACATCCTCAACCCGGCGTTTGATTTCCTCAGACCACGCTTGTTCGATGGCTTTGGCGTCACCGGGATTGGCGCGTTCGTACAACATGTCCGCCAACTCCAGCCGTTCCTCGGGAGGAAGCGTCATCAAATCATTCGCGATTTTCTTCAGTGTCGCCGTCATGTGGGAAGAATGTCTGAATTGGGCGGATTGCGCAAACACCACTTCACTTCTTCAACAGCGCGTATTCCATCGAGTCCACCAGCGCCTGGAGGCTGGCTTCGATGATGTTTTCGCTCACGCCGACGGTGCCCCATTCGCGTTTGCCGTCGGTGGAGGTGATGAGCACACGGGTTTTGGCGGCGGTGCCGGTCCCGCCGTTGATGATGCGGACTTTGTAGTCGGTCAGTTCAACGGTTTTCAGCTTGGGAAAAAATTTCACCAATCCGCGACGCAGCGCGGCGTCCAAAGCATTCACCGGACCATCGCCTTCCGCAACCATATGTGCAATTTCATCGCCCACCCGGACGCGAACGGTCGCCTCGCAGATGGATTCCTTTTTATCGCGGCGCATCGAGACGTGATAAGTCTCGACACAGAACGCGGGTTCCTGATTGTGACGCAGGATTCCCCGGATAAGGAGCGACATGGAAGCTTCGGCGGCTTCGTATTCGTAACCTTTGTGTTCGCGAGTTTTGATCGCTTCGAGGATGTCTTTCAATTCGGGCGTGTCGTTGGCGAGTTTAAAACCAAGCGACTGCGCTTTCATCACGATGTTGCTGCGACCGGCGAGGTCGCTGATAAGGATATTGCGTTCGTTGCCGACGAGCGATGGGTCAATGTGCTCGTAACTTGAGGCAAGTTTCTGCACAGCGTTCACATGCGTGCCGCCTTTATGCGCGAAAGCAGCCGAACCGACCCACGGCAAACGCGAGTTGTGGCGCAGGTTGGCGACTTCATCCACGAACATGGAAAGTTCTTTAAGCTTCGGCAGCGACTTCGCCGGCACACAGCTTTTTTTCATCTTGAAATGCACGAGCGGGATGACGCTGATGAGATTGCAATTGCCGGTGCGTTCGCCATAACCATTGACCGTGCCCTGAACGTGAACGACTCCCGCTTCCACCGCCGCCAAAGCGTTTGCGACGCCGACGCCGCTGTCGTCGTGCGTGTGAATGCCGACTTTGCAATTCAGTTTGCTGATGGCTTTTTTTGTGATGGCCGCGATTTCACTCGGCAGACAACCTCCGTTCGTATCGCACAGCACGACGAAATCCGCGCCGGCTTTCTCCGCGGCTTGCCAGGTGGCGAGCGCGTAATCGGCCTTGAGCTTGTAGCCATCGAACGCATGTTCGGCGTCGTAGATTACAAATTTGCCATGGTCTTTGAGAAAGCGAACGGTGTCGCCGATCATCGCAAGATTTTCTTCCGGCGTGCAGCGCAACACTTCTTTCACGTGCAACATGGAAGTCTTGCCGTAGATGGTAACGACGGGCGTTCCGGCATCAATGAGCAGGCGAACCTGGTCGTCCCGTTCGACGGGTACGCCCTTTTTGCGCGTGGAACCGAACGCGGCGAGTTTGGCGTTCTTAAACTTCCGTTTTTTTGCCTGGGCGAAGAACTCGATGTCTTTGGGATTGCTGCCCGGCCAGCCGCCTTCGATGTAATGAACCCCGAAAGCGTCGAGCTTTTCGGCAATGCGCAGTTTGTCCGCGACCGAAAAATTGATGCCTTCGCCCTGACTGCCATCGCGCAGGGTTGTGTCGTATATTTCCACTTCGGGTTTCATAGCCATTTCCGCATTTGCGGAGCGAATATCTAAGCGAAACGGCGCACTCATGCAAACCTCAAAACCAACGGGTGCGGAGCAGGGCGCGTCGTTGAACGGACGGCAACTGGAATCAGCGGCGAATAATCCCCGTCAGCTTGAGCTTGACGGTTTCGGTGACGCGCGAGATAAGAGATTTTTTCTTTGGCCGCACTGGGCCGCCGATGGGTTCGACGGCGTGGCTGCAGATCGGGCAGAGCATCAACAAATTATGGCTGCCTTTGCGGCGCAACTGATGCACGCACGCTTCGCACATCACTTCATTGCAATGCGTGCATTTGTGGGTCACTTGCGCATGCGAGTGGCGCGGGCAAACGAGCTTCCCGTTCTTTTTGACGACGGGCGGCGCGGGCAGTTCGGGATTGGAAAATTTTGGAATCGCAATCGTCACATCCGTCGTCTCCACGAACAATTCCACATCGCCCAGGCGCACGGTCTGGCCGGCGACCAACTGGATTTCGCCCACCGGTTGATCGTTTACGAAGGTGCCGTTGGTGGAATCGAGGTCCCGCAACATCACCGAGCCATCCGCCAGAATGAATTCGCAATGCGCGTTGGAGATGGTGGGATGAACAATCTGGAAATCATTCTCTGAACTGCGTCCAACGCGATTCAGCCCGAGCTTCAGCTCGATTAAACGATTTTCCAGTCCGGTGGATATTACAAGGAGTTTTGCCATTACCTGTCCTTAAAACTTAACGCCTATCTTACTATCGGAACCCAGAAGTAAAGTCCAGAGAGATTTAAGGAAAAACCTCCTCGAAAGACTAATTTTTTAAGGGATTCCTCGCAAAAATAAACTCTTCGACCACCAAGCCGTTAATCAGATGTTCCTGGATAATCCGCTCCAACGTTTCCGGGGTGCAGGAGTGATACCAGACGCCTTCCGGGTAAACGACGGCAACCGGTCCCTGAACGCAGACCCGCAGACAGTTTGCTTTCGTGCGATACACGAGCGGTTCCGGTCCGACGAGGTTCAACTCTTTCAACCGCCGTTTCAGAAATTCCCATGACGCCAGACTCTGTTCGCGCGGCGCGCATTTTGATTCCGTTGCGTCGGTGCAAAGAAAAATATGCCGGCGAATTTTTTCCAGCCCGAGTTTGGCGACGGCTTGTTCCAATTCTTTCGACATTGTTTTGAGTGTCCGGTGTCAGGTGTCCGGTGTCAGGTGAAAAAATCTGGCAATTCATCGGATGCCTCGTGGGGTGTTCGACTACCTGAAATGCCAGGGCGTGTAGGATACACTTAATCGCGTGGCTACCAACCGTTCGAATGCGACCTCTGGCAGCACGACGCTCATTCCGGTCGTTCTGGTGGTGGCGGTGCTTTATTTCGCACGGGAAGTTTTTATTCCGCTGGCGCTGGCAATTCTCTTTTCCTTTCTGCTGGGCCCGCTGGTCGGGCGATTGCGACGCTGGGGAATGTGGCGCGTGCCGGCTGTCCTGAGCATCGTCCTGCTGGCCTTCGTCATTTTGGCGGTCATCGGCGGGTTGGTCACGATGCAATTGACCGACCTCGGCCACAAACTGCCGCAGTACCAGCAGAATATCCGCGACAAGCTTCATTCGTTTCGTGATTCCAGCGGGGGAGTGATCGGGCGGTTCTCAAGGATCATCCGCGATTTCAACGATGAACTGAATCCTGCGCCGCCGCCATCTGCGCCAGGGGCTCCCAACCCGGATAAACCGGTCCCGGTGGAAATTCGCCGCACAACTTTCTCGCCGCTCGACACGGTGCGCGGTGTTCTCGGCTCCGTGTTTAATGTTTTAATCATGGCGGTAATCGTGATCGTGTTCGTTATTTTCATGCTGCTGCAACGCGAAGATTTGCGCGACCGGTTCATTCGGCTGATCGGCGCGCGGCAAATGAACCTCACCACCAAAGCGCTCGACGAAGCCGCCCAACGCGTCAGTCGCTATCTTGTGGCGCAACTGCTGGTGAATATTGCGTTCGGAATTCCAGCCGGCCTTTGTCTCTATTTCATTGGCGTGCCCAATCCCGTCCTCTGGGGCGTCCTCGCCGCCTTGCTCCGTTACATTCCTTATCTCGGCGTGTGGATCGCCGCCACCATGCCTGCTGCGCTGGCGTTTGCCGTGGATCCCAGTTGGGTAAAACCGGTTTTGGTGCTGGGCTCGTTCCTGGCCATTGATTTGATCATGTACAATTTCGTTGAACCGCCGCTCTACGGAACTTCAACCGGCATCACCCCGCTCGCGATTTTATTTGCGGCTGTTTTCTGGACGTGGTTGTGGGGTCCGGTCGGGTTGTTGCTCGCCACGCCGTTGACAGTCTGTGTCGCCGTTGTGGGTCGCTATGTGCCGTCATTGCAATTTCTAAATATTTTGCTGAACGATGAACCGGTGTTGTCGCCGGAGAACCGTTTTTATCAGCGCCTGCTGGCGGCGGATGTGGAAGAACTCATGGAGATTGCCGAAGAATTCCTGAAAGCCAAATCGTTGGAAGAACTTTACGACGAGGTGATTCTTCCCGCGTTAAGCCTGGCTGAACAGGACCGGCACAGCGGCAAACTCGATGAGAAGCAGCAACAGTTTATTTTCGACAACGCCCGTCACGTGGTCAATGCCATGGCGGAACGCGCGGATGAAATCGCCGCCAAAGTTCATGCCGAAGCTGGCGACGCGGACGTTCCTTCGCTTACGGTCGAGCCGCGACCGGACATAACCGTGCTTTCGCTCCCGGCGCGCGACGAAGCGGACGAAATCGGGGCGCTGATGCTGGCCCGGCTTTTGAATCGCCGTGGCGTCGGCGCCAAAGCTGTTTCCGCCGAAGCATTGACCTCCGAATGTCTTGAAGAAGCGGGGCGCGAAAAAATCCAGATCGTCTGCGTCTCCGCCGTGCCGCCGTTCGGTTATGTCCGGGCGCGTTATTTATGTAAACGGCTGCGCGGACAATTTCCCGAAATGAAAATTTTCGCCGCCATTTTAAATACTCCCGACGCCCAGGAATTGAAAAAACAGGAACCGCCCATTCCGGCTGATTCAATTGTCGGCAGCCTGACGCAGGCAGTCGCGGGAATTTTATCGCTCATGCCCGCCGTCCAGGAGCGCGTCGAGCCAACCGCGGTAAGTTCCTGATCATGGCGCTGGTTCAACAAAAACTTCAAAAGCTCGCGGACCCTGTAAAATCCGCGGAAGCCGTCGGCTTGCGTTACGTGACCGATGAACAACCGGGCATTCGGCGCGAAGGCAGCGGGAAAATTTTTCGTTATCGCGATGCGAAGGGAAAACTCGTGCGCGACTCCGCCACGTTAAAACGAATCAAGTCACTCGTCATTCCGCCCGCGTGGACGGACGTTTGGATTTGCGCCCACGCCAGCGGGCATTTGCAGGCGACCGGTCGCGATGATCGCCGTCGCAAACAGTTTCGTTACCATCCCCATTGGCGGGAAATCCGCGACGAAACCAAATATGCGCGCATGATTGCCTTTGCCAAAACGTTGCCGAAAATCCGCGCCCGCGTAAAAAAAGATCTGGCACACCAGGGTTTGCCGCGTGAAAAAGTGCTCGCCACTGTCGTGAGCCTGCTCGAAGTCAGCTTGATCCGCGTTGGTAACGAGGAATACGCGCGCAACAACGATTCGTTCGGCCTGACGACGATGCGCGACAAACACGTGGCGGTGAACGGGGCTACCATGCGGTTTCATTTTCGCGGCAAGTCCGGCAAGTGGCACAACGTGGACATTCGCGACCAACGGCTCGCGAAAATTGTGAAGCGCTGCCAGGACCTCCCGGGCCAGGATCTCTTTCAATTTGTAGACGACGCAGGCGAGCGCCACGACGTGAAGTCCGACGA
>JBEEGR010000153.1:0-5986 GCA_041166985.1 Verrucomicrobiota bacterium
GAAACGGCAGGCGCAAACAAAAAAGCTTACGACGATTTATGGGCATTGCTGGAGGAGAAGCCGGATTACCCGGACAAATCAGGAATTTTGAAACGGCTCTTAAACCTCGCCACGGAAAAATTGAAAACCAGGGAAGACATTGACCGTTGCGAGCAGGCGCTGGCGAAATATAGCGAAGAGTCACCTGTTCAAGCGACGAAACAACCCTCCAAGCCGCTGTAACTACGCGCCCATTCCGTCCTCGAACGAACCACTCGCAATTGGAAAACAGAGCTGATCGCGCGTGAACTGGATTCCATTCGCACTCGTCGCGTCCAGATCACGGTAGGCGCTCTCAGCTTCGACAATCAACGGCGCGGTTTTCGTTTTCATCACACTGCAATACCGCTGCGGATAACCGGTATGAATCAACAACTCCACATAACGCGTCAGGTTCAAGTCGCCCGACGGAAGATCCACAAACTGCATCGCGCGCTTTTGCCAGTTTGGTTCCATTGACCGCAACGGCAGGCCGGATCGGATCGTAAAATTTTTTACATGACACGCATAAATCCGCGACGCGACTTTCTGGAAACGCGTTTCCCAACTCTCGCCTTCCCAGCAATGCGACGGGTCGGCATTCACGGCGAGGCATTTGTCGCCATCGCAGGCTTTGACGAGGAGATTGAAATCATCCGCGCACATGGCGCCGGTGCCGGGATGAATTTCATGCGCTAGAAAAATTCCCAGTGACCGCGCATGCTGCCGGAGCTTTGCTGTTTTTTTCACGAACCTTTCACGTCCCTCCTGCAATAGATCGTAATCGCCGCCTTTCCAAAAACCCCACGGATAACCGGTCGCCAGTTCCCAGCCGAACGCCACGCCCCAGAACATCGGCACAATTTTCACACCCAGTTCCGCGCACAAATCGAGCAGCCGAAACAAATAATCCTCCGCCCATTTTTCAATCTGCTCCGGAGATTTTTTGGCGACATCCGCCGGGATAAAAGGCCGAATCGTCGGACTGCCCGTCCATGCCGTCGTGTGAACCCAAAACGGGCAATGCGCGGAAATACCATCCAGCCGAAGCTTCGCCCGGGCAAAAGCATTTTTGATTTCGCGCGCGGTTTTAAAATCCTTCGTTCCCTGCAACATAAAATTTGAAGGTTGTGCGCCGTCAGCGCCCGATTTTTTCGCGAAGGCAAGAAAGTCGGCGAGAGTTTTTGCGCCATGTTGCGCGCCTTCAACGCTGGGATGAAAAGCAGGATTGGCCATGACCGCAGCATGGGCGATGAGGCCGTGAAAAATCAATTTCAATTTGCCGAAACCGAATTGCCGGGCAAACTGATGGAGACAACGATCATGGCTATTTTTTACGACACACACGCACACCTGGATTATCCGGATTTCGCGGCGGACTTACCGGACGTGATCGAACGCGCGCGTACTGCGGGCATCACCAAGATCATTTCCATCGGCACCGACCTCGACAGCAGCCGGCGCGCGATTCAACTGGCGGAACGGTTTAAAAATGTTTTTGCCGTGGTCGGCTGGCATCCATCTGATGTCCTGAAAGCGCCGGACGATATTCGACAGGATTTGCGCGAACTCGCGAAACATCCGAAAGTCGTTGCCCTCGGCGAAACCGGGTTGGATTATCATCGTTTGCCGAGCCAGAACGGCGGAGCGATTGTTGATGATGAACCTTACCAAAAGAAACAGGCGCAACTTTTCCGGCAACATCTCGAAGTCGCCGCCGAGCTGAAACTGAACTGTGTCATCCACCAACGCGACGCATTGGAAGATACACTCGCGCAACTACAGCCGTTTGCTGACCGCGTTCGCGGCGTGTTCCATTGTTTTTCCAACGATGCCACTACCATGCAGCGCATTCTCGCAATGAACTCACTCGTGAGTTTCACTGGTATTGCGACGTTTAAGAATGGCCAGAACGTGCGCGACACCATTGCCGCCACGCCGCTTGGCCAGTTCATGCTGGAAACGGATTGCCCATATCTCGCGCCCGTGCCCTATCGCGGCAAACGTTGCGAACCGGCTTACGTGAAAGAGCTTTCCGAAGTCGTCGCGCAGGTCAAAGGTTGTTCACTGGAAGAATTGAGCGCAGCAACGTGTGTGACGGCGGAGAACTTTTTTAGAAGAATAGGGTAAAACTCAGCTTCCTATACCAGCGCCTCCGCCAACACTTCCGCCAAATGCCGCGATCTGATCGGCGTCAGATGCGACACCTGCCGGCGGCAGCTCGCGCCGGAGGTGACGAACGTTGTCCCGTACGGTTGATTGCGCACTTCGCGAATGAGCGGTTCGGCGATTTTCACCGATAAATCATATTTCGATTCCAACATGCCGAACGCACCCGCCATGCCGCAACAGCCCGTATCCAGCAGTTCAACGGTGCGTTCCGGCAATCGTTCCGCCAGCTCATGCATGTATTCGTGCTGGCTCATCGCTTTCACGTGGCAATGAACATGCACAATTAATTTTTCCTCCTTCGCATTAAAGGCCAACGCATCCGGCTCCTGCTTTAGAAATTCTTCCATAAATTGTTGAAACAAAAAACAGCGGCTTGCGATGTTTTCCGCATTCGGCAAATTTAATTCGCGATACTCCTCGAGGAACATCGAATAACAGGACGGTTCCAGAAAAATAATCGGCGCCGCGTCCACGTCCTGAGTCAGCAAGGCCACGTTATGCGCGCCCAGCCGCGCCGCTTCATCGAGATTTCCCTGGCTGAACGCCGGGCGGCCGCAGCACATCCGGCCTTTGGCCAGCGCGACTTCAAAACCAGCCGTCTCCAAAACTTTTACCGCCGCAATGCCGATGTGCGGTTCGTTATAGCGGACAAATGTATCGTCCCACAACACGACGCGTCCGCGAAAACCGGTATGCGCGCTGGCACGCGTCGCAAACCAGCGATCAAAACGCTCCTTGGCAAAACGCGGAAGCCGGCGGCGTGAGCTGATTCCGAAAAGTTTCTCCCCCATGAACCGGCCGACCGATGAGTCCATCACATAATTGGCAATCGCAGGTGTCAGGCAGCCAAACTTACCCAGTTCATCCGCCGAACTGAATAGCCGTTCGCGCCACGACATCCCATGACGCTTGATCCGCGCGTGTTGCAGTTCCGCTTTCAACAACGCCATGTTCACGTTCGTCGGACACTCGCGAACGCACGCCTTGCATGAGAGACAGTTGCTTAAAGCGATTTCCAGTTCGGACGATTTTAAAATATCGCCGTTCCCGCCGTCGCGCCATTTCAACGCCGCGCGAATCGTGTTGGCCCGCCCGCGCGTGGACATGATCTCCTCGCCGGTCGCGATGAACGTCGGACACATCGTCGGCGTTTGTTTGATGCAGGCGCCGCAGCCATTGCATTGCTCGAGATTGCCGATGAACGACTCGTCGCGCGCCGCGAACGCCAGCACCGGTTCAAACGGCAGTTCGATTTCGTGTCCGGCATGAACGCGCAGGTCGGAATCAATTTCAAAACGCCCGTCGGGAATTATTTTTCCGGGATTGAAAAGATTGTGCGGGTCGAACGAGTTTTTGATCTGCAACATCAGCCCGAGAATTTCTCCGCCGAGTTGCTCCCCCATGAATTCCGTACGCGCGATGCCCACGCCATTTTCCGCCGCCAGTGAGCCTTTGAAATCGCGCACAATCGCCGAAACCTCGGTGGCAATCTGGCGAAATTTTCGGACATCTTCGCGCGAATGCAGGTCTAGCACCGGGCGCACATGCAACAAACCCGTCGCTACATGGCCGTAAAACGACGCTTCAACGCCGACCCGCGACATCACTTCCTCCAGCGCCGCCATATATTCCGGCAGTTTCGACGGCAGCACGGCGGCGTCTTCAATTCCCGTCAACGCCTTCGCGCGGCCTTTGCGACCGGTCAACAGCGAAAGGCCGGCTTTGCGCAATTCCCAAACGAGATTCGCCTCGAACGTTTCGCGCAAAATCTTTTTGCGAAAACCCAGCTTGCGTTTGCTCAACGCCGCGAGGCGGTCGTCCACGTTTCCAAAAAATTCCACGATGAGAATGGACTCGCACGGAATCGCGTCGAGTTCGAGCAAATCGCGCGCGGCCTGAAACTCAATCTGCCCGCGCGTTTGGTCGAGCAGAATGCGGTCGAGATGTTCGATGGCCGCCGGTTTCAGGTCGAGCAGTTCGGTCGTCGCCTGCATCGCTTCGGCAATTGACCGGAAGAAAATCAAACCAAGTCCTTTTTCCTTGGGCAGCGGGACAAATTTAATTTCCGCCGAAATAATCGCCGCCAGCGTGCCTTCGCTGCCGGCCAGAATGTTCATTAAATTTCCCGAATCACGCAGGCAACGCTCCAGCCCATAGCCCGGCCAGCGTTTGACCAGGCCCGGCGGAAACTGGTCGGTGATCAGCATCGAATTGAGATGCACGAGGTCTTCGACGAGTTCGCGTTGATGCGGCAACGTGTCGTAAGTCGCGCCAATCTTCGCCAGCTTGCCGCCAGACATCACGAGGTCGAGTTCACTGAGATGATCCGCGGTGGTGCCATAAATCAAAGCGCGCGCGCCGCTCGAATTGTTCGCGATCATTCCGCCGAGCGTCGCGCGTGAACTCGTCGCCACGTCCGGCCCGAAACAACATCCATACGGATGCAAAAAACTATTAAGCTGGTCCAGCACCACGCCCGCGCCGACGCGCACCGTCTTTTTTTCCAGATCCAGATCGGAGATCTGCCGGTTGTAGCGCGCGAAATCCACGACCAACCCTTCGCCCAGCGCGCCGCCCACGAGACCGGTGCCCGCGCCGCGCGGAACAATCGGAATCCCCGCCTGACTCGCCGCCTGAATAATGGAACACGCCTGCTTGGCTCCACGCGGAAACGCGACCGCCGCCGGTTCAATCTGATACAGGGAAGCGTCCGTGGCGTAGAGTTGCCGCGTGAGCTCGTCGAAAGCGACTTCGCAGTTCGCCGCTGCGAGGGTGGAAACTAATTGAGTCGAACTCATGGCGTAAACCCAGAGTATCGCCGATGCGAGGGGATGACAATTCAGAACGCGGGCGCTCTTCAGCGAACTTCCCAAACGTGCGCGCCTTGTTTAATCAAACTGATGATTTGCGAAAGCTGCGGCGTGAACCACTTCAGTTTCTTAAGAGGCATCCCGTCGTGATACATAACTCAAAATCCAATAATACTCGAGAAAATCAACTCGCACGTCCAACGCTAAATCCTCGACAGCGGCGCGCAACTCCGAAACCGTTGGGAAATTCTTGAGCACCTCATGTGTGCTGCCGTCATCCAGCCGACGCATCTGATATGTGTCGCCATGCTCATCCGTGCGTGAAAGCGGCGTGCTGCTTCCCTCGACGTAACCATTGTCAATGAATACCACTCTCGCGCCAGGAGAAAGCACGCGGTGAAAGCCTCGCAAAAAACCATGAAGTCTGGCTTTTGGAATGTGTGACCACCAGAAACCCGAAAAACCGCCGGTAAATCTCTGCGGAAAGCTGGGCAACTCATAAGCGTCTCCTCGCTGAAACGTGACCCGCTGACTGGCAATGGGCTTGGAGCGGGCAACAGCCAAAACTTCCTCATTGATGTCCGTGGCAAAAACCGACGCAGCCGAGCGTGATAAAATCTCCGTCCAGTATCCTGTGCCACAAGCCAACTCGAAAACATCAGCGCCAGCAAACGTGCTCCCTACAAAACTCCGCAATTGCTGCAAATCATCCTGACGCTCCGGCTTGTGGTAAATGCGCTCGTATTCATTTGCCCTATCGGCGTAGTAGCTGACCATAGATGCTTCAATGCTCATAGCGATTGGATGCCTAATGACTCAATATAGCGACCCGGCCCGCGGGACGCACGGACTGCAACCGCGATGCTCGCGCCGGGTTCGCCGCAGCGCGACTTGTTAGCACACCAACCGTCTCCGAGGCGAAGCAATGACTCAATTAACAAGCCAGCGCAACCTGTTGAAATTGAATGACTCATTTCTTGTTACTT
>JBEEGR010000154.1:0-6168 GCA_041166985.1 Verrucomicrobiota bacterium
CATTGCGGTTCTAAAATTTTATTCACAGCCACGGTCAACCGGAACTCCTTATGAAAAAATATTTCTGCCTATTTGACCTGGCAGCTTATTGGTTTCAAAAGCGACTTCGGCGGCACTTTAACTTCCAATCCCGACCTCAAGGAATTTTTTGGTGTCAAAACTTCGGGCACGAATCGCAATGAAACTCTGCTTTAAAATACTCTTGGTGGTAGTGATTGCATGTTCCGAACCTGGCTGCGAAAGGACAAAGTGGAATCCAGACACTAAACAACTCGATTCGCTTGCTAAGGTTGATCCTCAGAAATGGGAGAATTTGGCCCATTCGGTCGAGAATTTCTATGACAGCCTTTATCACAAAAAGTGGAACGAAACCTATGATTACCGCACCACTACATTCCGAAGAGATGTAAGCAGAGATCTTTATTTACGTTCTGTTCAAAGCGAACAAACCTGGAGTCTACTTAATTACCGAATACTAAAGGTGGATACATTTGGCGAAAGCAAAGTAAGACTTTTAATACAGTTCATTGACAATCCCGGGCCAAAGAAGTCAGAAATAGAAGTGTGGTGGAAAAAAGAAGGGGAAGCTTGGCGATGTGAGGAGGCTGGCCCAATACAGTTGCCATTAACTTACAGAGTTACATTGCCGGAAAATGAAAATAGTAAATAAAGCCAATGACATGAAATGCGACGCCCCTGAATCCTGCAAGAGAGAGCATCCTGATAGTTTCTAGTCTTGCCTAAAGAACACTGACCCGCCTCTCGACAAACCGCCGTTTCCCCGCCTAAATTGGGCGTGATGTCGTTAGTCAATCAACCTTTGGCCATCGCCGGACGGATTTTTCGTTCGCGCCTTATTCTGGGCACCGGGAAATTTTCCTCGTCCGAAGCCATGCGCGACGCACTCGCGGCCAGCGGTGCGGAAATGGTCACCGTGGCCTTGCGCCGCGCGGACCTGAGCGGGAAACGCGATCCATTCGCGAATATTTTGGAATTCATTGATACAAAAAAATTTCTCCTCCTGCCCAACACCAGCGGCGCGATGAATGCCGAAGAAGCCGTCCGCCTCGCGCGCCTCGCCGTCGCCGCCGGTTTGCCGAAATGGGTGAAGCTGGAAATCCATCCCGATCCGCGCTATCTCCTGCCCGATCCCGTCGAAACTTTTAAGGCTGCGGAAATTCTCGTCAAAGAAGGTTTCACCGTGCTGCCCTATATCAATGCCGACCCGGTTCTGGCGAAACGGTTGCAGGATGTCGGCGTTGCGACTGTGATGCCGCTCGGTTCGCCGATTGGTTCCAATCGCGGCATCCAGACACGCGATCAGATCCGTATCATCATCGAGCAAGCCACCGTGCCGGTCGTTGTGGACGCCGGACTCGGCGCGCCCAGTCACGCCGCCGAAGCAATGGAGATGGGTGCAGACGCCGTACTCATAAACACCGCCATCGCCGTCGCCAGTGATCCGAATCGAATGGCTGTTGCTTTCAAAGTTGCGGTAGAAGCTGGCCGCGCCGCGTTTGAAATGGGTTTGGCAGCTCAACACGAAACTGCCAGCGCAACGAGTCCATTGACGGCATTTTTGGATTAACATGAACAAACTTTCCTCTTCACGCGTGCGACAGATTTTAACTGCCGCCACCGAATCCCACGTCCTCGTCCTCGGCGACGTGATGCTCGACCAATTTATCTGGGGCAGCGTCGCGCGAATTTCCCCAGAAGCGCCGGTGCCGGTCGTGGATTTCGAACGCGAAAGTTTCATGCCCGGCGGTGCCGCGAACGTGGCGCGCAATCTGACCGCGCTGAAAGTGCGAACGGAAATTTTCAGCGCCATCGGCCAGGACAATGCCGGCCGGCAATTGAAAAAATTGTTGAGCGAACAACAGATTGGTTGCGATGGATTGCTCGCCACCAGCCAGCGCCCGACCAGCGTCAAGACCCGCATCGTGGCGCATAAGCAACAAGTCGTGCGCATTGACCGCGAGATGCGCGACGGTTTGGATGCCTCGATCGCGAAACGGTTGTTGAGTTCGCTACAATCCAATTTAAAAAAAGCCGACGCGGTCATCATTGGCGATTACGGCAAAGGTATCGTCACTCAGCCATTGTTGAATGACATCAAAACGCTTTGTCGCGAGCGCGGCATCTGGCTCAGTCTCGATCCAAAACCAGTGCATCATTTGAATCTGGCGGGGCTTTCGCTCATCACGCCGAATCGCAAAGAAACCTTTGAACTGGCGAACCTGCTGGACGAAACAAAGAACGCGAACCCGCTCGCGGACAAAAACCTCATGCTCGCGGCGGAACGATTGTTGAATGAGTTGAGACCGGCGGTGCTGCTCATCACGCTTGGTGAGCTTGGAATGTTGCTGTGTCAGCGCGGGCAAAAGCCATTTCACATTCACACCGTCGCGCAGGAAGTCTTCGATGTTTCCGGCGCGGGCGACACGGTGATCGCCACATTCACGCTGGCAATTGCGGCGGGCGCATCGCCGTTTGAGGCGGCGATTCTGGCCAATCACGCGGCGGGAATCGTGGTCGGCAAAATCGGCACTGCGACAACAAACCCAGCGGAATTGCTGAAAAGCTTTAACGCGTAGCGGCATCTCGGTAGAGCGCCGCCTTAATCATCTGAAAACAAATTTGCGGCGCTCTACCGAGACGCCGCTACGAAAAATAATGGCCAAAATCACAGTCACAGAAATTCGCGCCATGAAAGCGCGCGGGGAAAAAATTGCCGCGCTTACCGCGTATGATTTTCCGATGACGAAACTGCTGGATGAAGCGGGCGTCCCGTTTCTGCTGGTCGGCGATTCGCTCGGCATGGTGGTGCTCGGTTATCCCGACACGACATATGTGACAATGGCGGAGATGGAGCATCATGTTCGCGCCGCCGCGCGAGCGAAGCCGCAGGGTTTGCTTGGCGCGGATTTGCCGTTCAGAAGTTATGACACCGTTGAAATTGCGGTGGAGAATGCGAAACGTCTCGTCGCCGCCGGCGCGGAATTCGTGAAGGCGGAAGGTGGCCGAGAAATTTTGCCGCAGGTGAAAGCGATTATTTCCGCAGGCATTCCTTTTTGCGGTCATCTGGGCATGTTGCCGCAGCACGTTTTGGAAGAAGGCGGTTATCATATCAAGGGCAAGAAGGAAGCGGAACATTACGCGCTGCTCGATGACGCGGCGGCGCTGGCGGATGCGGGAGCATTTGCGATAGTGTTGGAACTGGTCACGCCGCCCGTCGCGAAAGAAATTTCTAAAAGTATTCCGATTCCCACCATCGGCATCGGCAGCGGACCCGATTGCGACGGCCAGATTTTAGTGACGCCCGATTTAGTCGGGACGTTTCCATGGTTCACGCCAAGATTTATAAAACCAAAATTAAATACGGCAGAGCAAATGCGCGTGGCTGTCAGAGAGTGGAAGCAATCGTTGTAAAACTCAGGACTGACGGAGTCTCACCCCGTCAGGAATTAAAAATGAAAAAACTTTCGCACATCAATACGAGCGGCGAAGCCAGCATGGTGGATGTTTCCGGCAAACCGCTCATGTTTCGCGACGCGATCGCCCGTGGGGAAATTCGCCTGGCCAGGGCCACGCTGAAGTTGATCGACTTACATGCCATCGCCAAAGGCAATGTGCTTGCCGCAGCGAGGCTGGCGGGAATTCTAGCCGCAAAAAAAACCGGTGAACTGATTCCGCTGTGTCATCCCCTGCCCTTGACCCATTGCGAAGTAAATTTTGAATTTCCGAAATCGCGCGATCGGATTGTGATTACGGCGTCGGCAAAAATCGCGGCGCAAACGGGCATCGAAATGGAGGCGTTGACGGCGGTGAGCGTGGCCGCGCTGACGATTTACGACATGTGCAAGGCGGTGGACAAGCAAATGGAAATTGGCGCGATCAAACTGGTTTCCAAAACCAAGCGTTGAAAAACATTGGCCGCATGGTTGCGCCGCTTCGAGCTTCTGATTATCAATGAGGTCAATATGCAATTGGCTGTAGGCATCATCACCATTTCGGATCGCGCTTCCAAAGGTCTTTACGACGACCTCGGCGGACCGGCTTTGAAAAAAGCGGCGGAAGGCTATCGCTGGAACATTCTCGCGGAAGCGCTGGTGGCGGACGAGAAGAGCGACATCCAACGGGCGATTCGCGAGCAGATTTCCAAGGGTTGCCAGTTGATTTTGACGACGGGCGGCACGGGAGTCGCCTTGCGCGATGTCACGCCGGAAGCGGTCCGCGAAATTGCCCTGCGCGAATTGCCGGGCTTTGGCGAAGTGATGCGCGCCGAGTCCATGAAGATTACCAAAAACGCCATCCTCTCGCGGAACCTTGCGGTCGTCGTGGATAAAACACTGGTCATCTGCCTGCCGGGAAAACCGAGCGGTGCTGTCGAATGCCTGGGTTTCGTTGCCGCTGCAATTCCGCATTGCGTGGAAGTTCTGCAGGAAGTCCCGACGAGTTGCTGACGCTGAATCGCGCCGTCCAGATTTTTCCCACTGTTCGTCTCACTTCAAATTCATCGACTGGCCTCTGTATTGCTTGCTTAGGAGCAGTATTTGTAGGATATAATACTTTGTCAGAGACGTAATTTGTGAAATTTGTTGTACGCCGGTTGTGCCGAAACTCGCTTTCGGTTGTTGTTAGTGTTGTATTGCTGTTCTTCGTTGTTCCGCAAGCCTTCGCTATTGTTGATATTGCCCTGCAAATGCAGCTTGGCAATCCTAGTGGCGCAACCGCCGACACCAACGATCACGACCACTATTTGTTACAACGCACCGTCGAGGCGATTGATTACAGCGACAACCTGGGGGAACCGAACTGGGCGAGTTGGGATTTGACGGCAAGTGATATTGGCACTAATTCGCGATCCTCTTTCGTCACCGACACAAATCTGCCGCCGAACTTCACCCGCTATTCAACCAGCATCTACAATAACGCTGGCTGGGATCGGGGACACCTTTGCCCGTCCAAAGACCGCACCGACACGAGCACAAACAATGACCTCGTGTTTCTCATGTCCAATGTCCTCCCTCAAAGTGGGGTGAATAATTCCGGCGTTTGGTTGCAGTTTGAAAATTATTGCCGTGACCTCGCGCAGTCCACGAACAACTACGAATTGCTATTACTGTGCGGGGGGAGCGGTTACGGCAGCGCCCGGCTTACCAATGGCCCGTTCATTCCCGACTATGTTTGGAAAATTGCCGTGGTCGTCCCGCCCGGCGCTGGCACAGCAACCAATCGCATCACCGCCACGAATCGTGTCATCGCGATAAAAATTCCCAACAACGACACCGCGACTAATGCTTGGCCGTTTTACGTCACCTCCGTAAATCAAATTCAGGTGGACACCGGTTTAACTTTTTTCACCGCGTTGCCTCACGATGTCGCCTCTGCGTTGCGCAACAAAGTGGAGGGACAAACCAATCCTCCGCCGGTCATCTATGGTTTCTCCCCCACGAACGGCGCGGCGAATACCGACGTTGTCATCATCGGGACAAACTTCGTCTCCGTTTCTGCCGTGGCCTTCAATGGCATCAGCGCCGCGTTCACGTTGGATTCGGCTACGCAGATTACAACCACCGTGCCGACCAACGCGGGAACTGGATTCCTCAGCGTCACGACGCCGAGCGGCACGGCGATCAGCACCAACAGCTTCATCATCGCCGGTGGCGGCGTTTACACCGGGCCGCTGGTGGGCTGGGATGTGAGCACACTGTCCGGCGGCACTGGTAATTATGGCCCCTCGCCTTTTACACCCACGACCAATGCACCAAACCTGACGGTGGTCGGTCTCATGCGCGGCAGCGGCGTTGGCACTGGCGGTAGCGCAGCAGCCGATGCCTGGGGCGGCGTTGGCTTTACCAACATCACCGAAATCGCCGCCGCGAATTCCAATCAATTTGCCAGCTTCAATCTCACAGCGAACTCTGGATACAAAGTTTCTGTTTCCTCCATCAGTCGCTTTGACTATCGCCGTTCAGGCACCGGACCGACGAACGGGGTGTTGCAATATCGTATCGGTTCCGGCGCGTTTGTTGATGTGACGAATCTGAATTATCCCCTTTCCAGTGGTTCCATCGGCGTCATTGACTTGTCCAATATCAGCGATCTGCAAAATGTCGGCGCGGGCACTAACATTCTTTTCCGCATCGTCAACTACAACGGCGG